>NZ_JAUBPW010000035.1:0-64208 GCF_036700965.1 Microcoleus sp. Pol8_D6
TCGCATCTATCACGGGATGGGATTATATTCTATCGGCACTAAATACTGTAGCATAATTTTGGAGAATTGGTATTACTATTCCGATGCTAACGGATTTGATATGAGAGGGTGAATGAAAGGCGATCGCACTCTCCAAACAATAAAAAAACCCCCAGTTGGGGGTCATACAAATCTCTTGTGGCAGAGGTCGAAAAGCCTCTGGGATCACAAAATATACAGTAACAGAAACAACACAATCCAAATCACATCCACAAAGTGCCAGTAAATCTCAGTCGCTTCGATTCCAAAGTGGTGCTCGCTAGAATAGTGACCTTGCGCGCGCGATCGCCACACCACCCCCGCCATCAGCAGCACTCCAAACGTAACGTGCAAGCCGTGGAAAGCAGTCAAAACGTAAAAGCAACTGGCATACAAATTCGTCGTCAAGCCAAACTCTAAATGAGTGTATTCGTAAACCTGACCTGCCAAGAAAACTGCGCCCATAGCAATAGTTACGAGCAACCAATTTCGCATTCCGGTGGCATCATTCTTTTTGATTGCAGTATCCGCATTGTGAATCACGAAACTGCTAGCAATCAGAATTACCGTATTGATTCCCGGCAGCAATAACTCGCGATCGGGCGTACCTTCAGGAGGCCACGCGGGAGCCATCGCCCGATAAATTAAATACGCCGCAAACATACCGAAAAATATCATGCCTTCAGCGCACAGGAACACAATTACACCTAACATTCGGTGGTCGGGATGCTCGACACCATGTGCTTCTACTTCGCCCTCATGGTGGTAATTTAGGGCTGTTTTTGTCGGATCGATCGCTGGAATTTGCATAAAAAATTGGTAATGAAGAAGTCAGTTGTCAGTTGGCAGTTGGCAGTTGGCATTAGTCATCAGTCATTAGTTAACGGTCAATAGTCAACAGTCAACAGTCAACAATGCCCAATGACTAATGACTGATGACTAATAACTATTCGCCATCTTGACTTTCATCAGCAGGAGAATCAACATCTCTCTCTGATTCAGGAGCTACCAAAGTTGCAGTACCGCCAAAGAAAGTTGAAGCTTGAGCCTCCGCAATAGGAATACCTGTTTTCTGGGCGTTGCGGGTGGCATTTTCCCTCAGCTTGAGCCTGAGACGTTCCCCTGTATTCTGAATTTTTTCCATGCCGTAATCGTAAGGCCCCGTTGCCAATACCGGCACTCCTTCAAAATTTTCGATGGGGGGTGGCGAAGTCGTCATCCATTCCAAACTCAAAGCTTGCCAAGGATTGTCACCTGCTTTCGGGCCGTACCTCCAGCTCCAAATCACATTAATGATAAACGGGATTGTAGACACTGCCAGCATATAAGCACCGACAGTACAAATGACATTAATTGTGGTAAATTTCGGGTCGTACATTGCCACGCGCCGAGGCATTCCTTGCATCCCCAAAGCGTGCATCGGCAGGAAAGTTACAGTAAAGCCCACATAGGTTAAAACAAAGTGAACTCTACCCCAAAATTCATTAATCATCCGCCCCGTCATTTTGGGGAACCAGTGATAAAAAGCAGCGTAAATCCCAAACACTGAGCCGCCAAACAGCACGTAGTGTAGGTGAGCGACGACAAAATAAGTGTCGTGAACGTGAATGTCAAAAGGTACGGAAGCTACCATGATCCCGGTGATACCGCCGAGGACAAAGGTTGAGATAAAACCCATCCCAAATAGCATGGCGCTGACAAGCCGGAGTTTGCCTCCCCAAATAGTTGCCAACCAGCTAAATATTTTAATCCCAGTTGGTACGGCGATGATCATAGTGGTGATCATAAAAAACATCCGCAGCCAGCCGGGAGTGCCGCTGGTAAACATATGGTGCGCCCACACGATCAAGCCCAAAAAGCTGATCGCGAGACTCGAATATGCGATCGCCAAATAACCAAAAATTGGCTTGCGCGAATGCACTGGCAAAACTTCTGAAATTACCCCGAAAAAGGGCATAATCATAATGTAAACTGCCGGGTGCGAATAAAACCAGAATAAATGCTGGTAGACGATGGGATCGCCGTTGCCTGTTGGGTTAAAAAATGCCGTCCCTGCTAACAAGTCAAACGACAGCAAAATCAAAGCTGCGGCTAAGACTGGAGTAGCAATCAAAGTCAGCGCTGAAGTCGCAATCATCGCCCAGCAAAACAAAGGCATATCATTGAGACCCATGCTCGGAACGCGCATGGTAAAGATGGTAATGGCAAAATTTACCGCCCCCAAAATCGAAGAAGTTCCCAGAATCAAAACGCTGAGAATCCAAATTTCTTCTCCGGCTTGAGCGGTAACTAAGCTCAAAGGCGGATAAGAAGTCCAACCCGCCTGCGGAGCTCCTACCAAAAAACTGCTCAACAGCAACACGCCGCCTACGGGAATCATCCAAAAGGCAACGGCATTCAGCCGGGGAAATGCCATGTCTTTTGCCCCAATCATTAAGGGGATCAAAAAGTTAGCAAATCCGGCTCCGGCGGGTACGATCCACAGGAAGATCATCACCGTGGCGTGAACAGTAAATAAACTGTTGTAGAGTTCGGGGGTGACAAAATCGGAGTCGGGGGTGGCGAGTTCTGTTCGCACCAAAGTTGCCATCACGCCGCCGATTAAATAGAAAATAAATGTTGTTACCAGGTATTGAATACCGATGACTTTGTGGTCGGTATTAAAAGTGAAGTAGTCGCGCCAATGTCTATCGGCGGGCGCTGTTCCGCGAGCCTCAGTGTTTGCACTTTCTTGGAACTGTGCTTGTGTCATAGTTATTAGTCATTAGTTATTAGTCATTAGTTATTAGCTCAGGATAAAATACCCAGTGGCCAGAACTAATGACTATTTTTAGTGATGAGTTGGGTGAAGTTGTTCTAGGGCTTCGGAATTAATTTTTATTTCCCTGACGTAGGGAGCCAAAAATTCTCCGTCTGACAATTCCCCAGGATTGATTGCAACTGCTTGCTCTAAGTTTTGACTGCTAGCAACTTGCTGGCTTTGCAGCCAAGTGTCAAATTCTTCGGGCGTGTGAACGACGGCTAAAGCTTTCATCGCTCCGTGATAAGCGCCGCACAATTCAGCACAAACAACCCGGTATTCGCCGGTTTTAGTTGGTGTAAATCTCAGTTCGCTCGGCCGGCCGGGAATTGCATCTTGTTTGAGGCGAAATTCCGGCAGCCAAAATGCGTGCAGCACGTCTTGAGCTGAGATATTTAGCTGTACGTCGCGGTTTGCTGGCATATGCAGTTCGCCGGAACTAACGCCGCTTTCTGGATAGCTAAAAATCCAGGCGTACTGCAAACCTGTGACATTTACAACTAAGTCTGCTGGTTTGTCTTCATTTTCTGGGGAAGCGCCGACGCCTAGAGCAACAAGTTTTCTAGACGGAATTTGAGGGGCGTTTTGGGGTGTATCTGAGAGTGTGGCTGCGATCGCACTTCCCCGCATTTTAGAGTGCGCTTGCATCGTGCCGTGGTCGTGATTGCCCATCGGATCGAGGCCTCCCATTGAGTTGTAAATCTCAAAACTGTAGACTCCGATTCCTAAAATAATCACCGCCGGCACGGCTGTCCAAAGAATTTCTAAGGGAAAGTTGTCATGCCAAGGCGGCCCGTCTGTATTGTCTCCTTGACGGCGGCGATATTTAATTGCAGCAACGATGAGAATTCCCTGGACCATGATAAATAGTCCAGTGGAAATGGTCATCATTGTATTGAAAAGTGCGTCTATGTCGGATGCTTCGTCAGAGGCGGCGATCGGCATCAAACCGTGATTCTGCCCGTACCAGAGACTGATCAGAGTCACTCCGATGCCGGCGAGCATGGTGAGGATGGAACTTGGAATGTTCACGCTGGTACTTCTTAATAGCGACACTTCTTCGCTTGAAAAATGAAGGAAGCGCC
Organism: Microcoleus sp. Pol8_D6; assembly: GCF_036700965.1. NCBI lineage: Bacteria > Bacillati > Cyanobacteriota > Cyanophyceae > Oscillatoriales > Microcoleaceae > Microcoleus > Microcoleus sp. Pol8_D6. The sequence goes on from NZ_JAUBPW010000035.1 coordinate 3,904, forward strand.
TCTGGGTTATCAATTTTTAATTGTAAATGGTATTTTTAGTAAAATGTCTCTCTTAATGGTTACTTAAGGCTTAGAATTTTTGACCAATCGCCTGCGCGCCTCAAAAATACGTCTTTTGTACCTTGACAAAACTCAGTAAAAATGGTAAAGAATCGCTCTATTTGGCTGCTAAATTTGAGATTTTTTCTCAAACACCATCAAATGCTGCTGGGGCAACATATCTTTTGTCTCTTTCCATACTAAACCGACGGCGGCCATTTCTTTTTTCACCTGCTTCTGCGTCATTTTGTGCAAACCTTTAATGGGAATCAGCGGGTTTTCGCCGCGATACTCGATCGATACCGTGCGGCCTCCCGGTTTGAGTGCTTTCACAATTCCTTGCATCATTTCTCTGGGATATGCAAATTCGTGATAAGCATCGACCATCACAACTAAATCCACGCTGTTTTCCGGCAAATTCGGATTGTCGATACTGCCCAAAACTGGCTCAACGTTAGCAATATTTTTTTCTTGTTTATTCAATTTAATAAAATCAATCATTTCCGGCTGCACGTCAACGGCCAAAACTTTTCCTTCTGGAACTAAGGGAGCGAGGCGAAAGCTAAAATATCCCGTTCCCGCTCCAATGTCTGCTACAATATCGGTTGGTTTTAAATCGAGATTGTTCACTAATCGAGCTGATTTTTCTTCCATGCCGCGAGACGGTCTTTCGAGCCAACTAGCGCCTTGGTATCCCATGACTTGAGCAATTTCTCGACCCATGTAAAATTTGCCGATGCCGTCGGGATTGTGGACTGTTCGCTGCTGGTAAATAGGGTCGCTGTTAGCGGTTTTACTTGCTGCTTCACAGGCATTGAGCGGCAACAGGCAAAGAATTGTCAAAATTATTACTGTTAAGGGTTTAATTAATTGTGCGGTTTTTTTCACGATATTTCAGATTTTGTGTTTAAATTTATTTCTCGTTCCCTGGCTCTGCATGGGAACGCAGATCCGGAGGCTCTGCCTCGGTAATATCCAGAAGAGTTTAAGATTTAGCTGACAGCGGATTCTAACAATTTGATTGTACCAGAGTCAGCATCGATTTCGACTTCTTGACCGATCGGCAAAGTGAACTGTTCCCGGATGTGTCCGACCATTGAACCATACCACGCAGGAATCTTCAAAGGGCGAATGTGGTCGGACAATACTTGAGGTAAGGTTAGGGACTCTTGGGGTTTTTCAGCTTCGCACTTGGTACACTGTCCGAAAATAAAACCGGATATTTTATCAAGAATGCCCGCTAATTTGAGCTGCGTCAACATTCTATCGATGCGGTAAACTTCTTCGCCAACTTCCTCAACAAACAAAATACTGTTTTCCCACTGCGGTAAATATGCAGAACCCACCATTGCTGCTATTACTGATAAATTGCCGCCGATTAGTGTGCCCCTAGCTGTGCCCCGCCCGATTGTTTGAACTTGCACGCTTTTGGAGTTTTGCATCGTCACAGAACCTCCGTCAAACAAAACTTTTTTGACGTAATCTACTGTAAATGGACTCCAAGTTGACGCACCTAAAGGGCCGTGAAAAGTAACTCTATTAGTTTTAGCATAAATCGCCAATAACAGCGCAGTAATATCGCTAAATCCCATAATAATTTTGGGATTGTTGCCGATAATATTGTAATCCAGGAGCGGCAATATCCGACCGCAGCCCCAGCCGCCCATCCCGGTAAAGATAGCTCGCACTGAGTCATCGGCAAAGGCTGCGTTGACATCGGCGGCGCGATCGGCATCCTTGCCGGCTAAATAGCCGTAGCGGTCGTAAAAATGCTCTCCCAATTTAACTTTTAAACCCAGCTTTTCCATAACTTTAAAAAAATCCTCGATTTCTTTTTTGTAGTTGAAAGCGGCAGGATTGATTAAAGCTACAGTATCGCCAACTTGCAGGCGGCGCGGCTTCACGATCGCACTTTTGGGAGATAGGTTGGTTTGGGCGATCCTCTTCGTTGGCTTCGCTAACGGCACAAGCTGAGTACCAATAGCAGTCAGCCCAAAAGTTGTCAGCAGAGCACGGCGGCGGAGAGTCATAGCTGTTAGGTAACTTTTGCTATAATTGTATAGGAAAATCTCTGCCATATCACTTTAAAATTGCGAGTTTCAAATGAAAACAGACACTAAAATCTCAGCTAAAAAATCCTGGGCGCAAGCTTTAGCCCGTCCGGCTGCGGAATTTCCGCTGACTCAGTTATCCGTTAAAAGCGGTAAAATTCCCGCAGGATTGCGCGGCAGTCTCTACCGCAACGGGCCCGGACGTTTGGAACGTGGCGGTGTTGCTGCGGGACACTGGTTTGATGGCGACGGTGCAATTTTGGCAGTACATTTTACCGATGTCGGTGCTACGGCTGTTTATCGCTACGTGCAAACAGCGGGATATCTAGCTGAAGAAAAAGCTGATAAATTTCTCTACAGTAATTATGGCATGACAGCACCGGGTCCTGTGTGGTTGCGGTGGAATAAAACTGTTAAAAATGCTGCCAATACTTCTGTTTTAGCTTTGCCCGATCGCCTTTTGGCATTGTGGGAAGGTGGCCCGCCTCACCGCCTCGATTTGCAAACCCTGGAAACTCAGGGAACGGACGATTTAGGCACTTTAGATAGTAAATTTGTTTATTCTGCTCACTGCAAGCGCGACCCGATTACCGGCAATATTTTCAACTTTGGAATTACCAACGGTGCGACTACAAAATTGAATCTGTATAAAAGCGATTTTACTGGGAAAATCGTGCAACAATCAACAGTTGCTTTAGATGGAATTTACGCGCTCCACGATTTTGTTTTTGCGGAAAAGTATCTGATATTTTTTATCCCGCCGGTGCAAGTCAATTTTTTGCCATTGTTAACGGGAATTAGCAGTTATAGCGAGTCCTTTAAGTGGAAACCGGAGTTAGGTACTCAGATATTAGTTTTTGACTCAGAAACTCTCTCTTTAGTTAGTCGCGGCGAAACAGAACCTTGGTTCCAGTGGCATTTTGCTAACGGTTTTGTCAAGGAAGATGGTTCGGTGGCGGTAGATTTTGTGCGCTTCGCTGACTTTCAAACTAATCAGCGACTGAAAGAAGTACCGACTGGTGAAACTAGCACCGATGCGGAGGGTACTCTTTGCCGAGTGCATCTCAATCCTCTGACGGCGAAAGTGACAGGAATAGAAGAATTGTTGGATAAACCTTGTGAGTTTCCGACGGTACCTGCTTCACAAGTAGGGCAAGACTCACGATATATTTATCTGGCAATGTATCGGCCTGACGTTGATATTGTACCGGAACGTTATGGCGCGATCGCCCGTTTGGACACGCAAACCCGCAATCTCACAATTGCCGACTTGGGCGAAAATCGCTATCCCGCAGAGCCCATCTACGTTCCAGATATTTCCTCGGAGAAAGGTTGGATAGTAACAGTTGTTTACGACGGCAATTCTGACAGCAGCGAAGTCTGGATATTTGACAGCGACGGACTTTCGCGCGAACCTGTTTGCACGCTAGAATTGCCTGGTGTCATACCTTTGGGCTTTCACGGCACTTGGAAATCAGCAGTATGAGAAAATTGTAAAGAAGTGTTGCGGAAGATTTATTAAAAATTGTTGCCGCTTCTCTGTCAAGTTGTTAAGGTGTGTGTAGATAGGAAATTCTCATATCTAGGAGGTGTGGAATTGATAATCTGCATTGCTCAATTATCCTGTGCCAATTCGCACGAATCCCCGGCGATTTTAAGTCGCGGTTGCACAGGATATCGTCTGCCTCTGCAGACTAAAAAAAGAGGGGTAATTAAGCCCTGGCGAATAACCCATCCCGGCGAATATTCCCGGCCAATTTATTCGCAGCTACACAGGCAAAATCCGCCTCCACGGAGTGAAGGAAGAGGGGTGTTCCAACCCCGGTAAATCACAAATTCGCGGATCACCAATCCCAGGCGAGTTTATTGGCGGCTACACAGGCAAAGTCCGCCTCCGCGAACTGAAGAAACAGCGGTAATAAAGCCCGCTTGGCCATGATTTCTGACTCGGTTTTCTCATTTCAGCTTGGTCTGCTGGAATGAGGTTAAGTGACCAGATAATTCACTGATTTCTGGCAAACCCAAAGTTTAGTTCAACTCACGCGCACGTTAGCGATTCAACAGTTTTTGGTTTTGAGTTAACCCCACAACTAAATGAGGTCTATCGAAAGAAGATAGCCTTTTCAACAATTATGAATTATGAGTTGTTACCGCCAAAACATCCAACTCGTAACTAATAATTCACAACTCACAACTCATAACTCCGTGCCGCGGTGAGCATCAACCAAAAGGTTTAATCTATGCAACTTCAAGGAAAAACAGCTCTTGTTACAGGAGCTTCGCGCGGAATTGGGCGATCGATAGCCCTGGAATTAGCGAGACAAGGAGTCAAACGTTTGTTGATTGTGGCGCGCAACCGCAAGCAATTAATTGAACTGGCAGAGGAAATCGATCTTTTTGGCACAGAAGTAGTGCCGTTAGCTTTGGATTTAACTCAGTCAGTAGCGGTGAATATTGCGATCGCCCAAGCTTGGCGAGATTGTGGCCCGATTCACCTGCTAGTCAACTGTGCAGGCGTCGCGCACCAAGCATCTTTCTTGCGTTCTCCGCTGCCATTAATCGAGGAAGAAATCGCCTTAAATTTGCTTGGAACTTACACAATTACCCGCTTGATAGCTCGGCGAATGGCGACTCAAAAAGAAGGAACAATCGTCAATGTTTCCAGCTTAATGGGAAAAATTGCCGCGCCCACAATGGCCACTTATTCTGCTACCAAATTTGCGATTTTGGGATTCACCCAAGCTTTGCGAAGCGAGTTAACTCAGTACAATGTTCGAGTCACAGCTTTGCTGCCATCTCTAACAGATACCGACATGGTGCGAGACTTGGAACAATTCCGGTGGGTAGTGCCCACAACTCCCGAAAAAGTTGCCCTAGCACTTGTCGCGGGATTGCACAAAGATGCGCCGGAAATCTTGGTAGGATGGCAAAGTCATCTAGCAGTTTGGTGTCACCGAATTGCGCCTTGGTTGCTGGATTTTGTGTTGCGGATGGCGACTCCCGAACTTCGGGATAAATCGCGGGGCCGCAAATTGCGGGAGGCTTTAGCTAGCGGGCGATAAACCCTTTTCTGGGCGGGTTCTTCGGCCCAACCCCTACTCCCCACAAGAAAACTCATTCTTTTGTGGAACGGGCATCTTGCCCGTTCCTAACCGCACCTTACATTTGGCAAACACTCTAACTGTTAGTCATATCGTTTCCGGTTGCATCGGAATGATGTAGAGGACACGGCAGTGCCGTCTCCCTACAATTAATGGGGGTAGGGACACGGCAGTGCCGTGTCCTGGCTGTGGGTAATATCATGGATGCTACCGGATTTGATATCACTCATCCTCCTCAGAAAATAGCGACGGTAAATCCCGTTCTCCCCTCACCACCCTGATAATTTCAATTCCACTGTCTATCGCCCGATAAAGAATAATGTAACCCATGAGAGGAAGTCCCCGGACAGAAGCAGCTAGTTCCTCGTAACTACGGCCCATATTAGGAAAGTTAATTAAATTGCGACACTTGCGATTGAACTCCTCGACAAACTGTTCTCCGGATTCAATATTTATAGCTGCAAAGTAATCCGAAATTTCATCTAAATCGCGACTCGCTTCTGGAGAAACAATGTAGCGACTCATCTTTAGTTCTCCCGCATTTTCCGAAATTTTTCCTGCAATCTTGCTATAACTATTTCTCCATCAAGCCCTTCACCGCGATCGAGTTGATCTATTCCTGTTGATACTTTTGCTCGCGTTTCTTGTACCCATTTTTGATAGCTGTTGCTCTCTGTGGGCTCACTGGTGTCGGCTAGGAGTTCTAATGCCGCTGCTATTACCTCCTCCGCCGAAGGATATCTGCCACTTGTAACTTGTGCTTCTATGAATTTTTGCTGCTCAGGCTTGAGAGTAATTTTCATGGGGTTTACCTCTGAGAACCTTTAATTATTATACAGTGTATTCCAGGTTGATGAAGTGTAGGGACAAAGGCTTTCGCCTTGCCCCTACGGGAATACAACGATAGGCGGTACTTCATAAACGTGGAATCTGCTGTATCATTTCCACTCCCCTTGCAAGGTAAAAGCCGCCCAATAATAGGGAGATTTCCATTTTTCCTGCTGCATCATTTCCATCTGTGCCGCCCTCAAAGCTGCCGCCGGTGCTAACTTTTGTTGCACCATTTTTTGATAAAACTTTTGCATTAACACAGCAGTTCCTTCATCATCCACACTCCACAAACTCACCGCCACCCGCTGAGCACCTGAATACATAAAACCCCTTGTTAATCCCACCATTCCTTCGCCTTTAACATTCTGTCCCATTCCCGTCTGACAAGCACTTAAAACCACTAAATTAGCCGCCAGTTTCAAGTTGAAAATATCCGTGAGGCGCAAGAAACCATTGACAAGATTGCCTTTGTCATCTACCGTAGACATCACAATTCCTGACAGTTCGGGATTTTTGCTGTTGGCAAGGCCGTGGGTAGCGAAGTGAATGATTTGATAATTGGCTAAATTTCCATCGGTAGCAGTAGTGCGACTGGCATCAAAATCAAGTATTTGACGGCTAGAAGCTGAGGGGAATAAGCTGGATATTGTTTGGGCTTCTTGGCGGCTAAATGGTAGGCGATCGGGTGGCCATCCCCGATTAGAAGCACGAAGCGATTGATTTAAACCAAGGTTGTTTGCGTCTAATTTTTCTGTGGTTGCTTGGGTAATTTTTCCTTTAATTCTTTCATCATCTGGACTGAAAACAGGGTCAGCTAAAATTGCTAAATTTCGGCTTGGTGGTTTTCTATCTCCGTAATTTTGCCTCAGAATGGCGAGAGTGGAGGCGGAGGGCAGGGTAATAATTTCATGTGAGGCAATTAAGGGAACATTAGTATTTTGTCCGGTGGTTTGGTCAAGAGTTAACGCCGGAAAAGGGGTATAGTGCAGCACGCCGTCGGGAACAATTAATAAGCGTTTGTTTCCTAATTGGGCGGCGGCGGGCTGTAAAATTAATTGACCCAGATTGGCACTCGCTTCGGCAACTTGTTGGGGAATATCTCTTTGGATTGGGCTAGTTACTGCGTCTCGGAAATTGCGGGCTGCTGTTTCAATGTCAACCTGTTTTGGTAATTCATAGCTGGTTACTCCTGTTGATGTCACAACCCACAAATAACTGCGGTTTTCACCGAGGGAATATTGCAATAAAATAGTGTTTTCATCGAGAATCTGTTTCTGAATTTCTGGTAGCGTTAAAGGTTGGGGTTGGGTGAGGGCAGCGTAGCGGGGGCTGGCGGTACGAATCTGGGCTTGAATTTGCTGATATTGTTCCAAAAGTGCGAGGCGCTGTTTGTCTATTTCATCGATTTTAGTTTGATTGGGATTGGGGGTGCTGATTTTTTCGATACGCTGCTTTTCAATGGCATTGAGTTGCTGTTGCAGGCTCTTTTCTTGTTGCAGTAAATCGGGGGAAATGCCTTCGCGAATGTTGGCGTTACTTTCTTGCAGTAGTTCGAGGAGGCTGCGGGCCCTCGAACGTTCGCTGGCTTCTAAGGCTTTTGTATCATAACCGGATTTAGGATTAGTTTTATGCAGTTGCATTAACAAATCGATGTAGAATTCGTAGTAGTTTTGTACTGTGGCAAAGTATGAGCTGCGGAGTTCTGGGCTGGCAATTTTGGTGCGGAGGTTTTCGATGATTTTGAGAGAGGATTCAATGTCATTGAGGGCTTTGGTAAGATTGTTTTGGTTGCGTTTGACAAAAGCTATGTTGTAAAGGGCGCTAGCTTCCCCACCCCGATCGCCTGTTGCCCGAAACAGGGGAAGCGACTGCCTCAAATACTCTAGCGCTTTCTGTTTTTCTCCCAAATCATAGTAGACACCCCCAATGTTGTGGAGGGTGTTCGCTTCCCCGCTGCGATCGCCTACTGTCCGTCTCAGGGGAAGGGACTGGCTGTAATACTCTAGCGCTTTCTGTTTTTCTCCCAAATCTGAGTAGATTAAGCCGATGTTGTTGAGGGTGGTAGCTTCCTGTGAGCGATCGCCGGTTGCCCGACTCAGGGGAAGCGACTGGCTGTAATACTCTAGCGCTTTCTGTTTTTCTCCCAAATCTGAGTAGACTAAGCCGAGGTCGTTGAGGGTGGTAGCTTCCTGTGAGCGATCGCCGGTTGCCCGACTCAGGGGAAGGGACTGGCTGTAATACTCTAGCGCTTTCTGTTTTTCTCCCAATTCTGAGTAGACTAAGCCGATGTTGTTGAGGGTGGTAGCTTCCCCGCCTCGATAGCCTAATGCTCGAAACAGGGGAAGGGACTGGCTGTAATACTCTAGCGCTTTCTGTTTTTCTCCCAATTCTGAGTAGACTCTGCCGATGTTGTTGAGGGTGGTAGCTTCCCCGCCACGATTGCCTACTGCCCGTCTCAGGGGAAGGGACTGGCTGTAATACTCTAGCGCTTTCTGTTTTTCTCCCAATGCTGAGTAGACACTGCCGATGTTGTTGAGGGTGGTAGCTTCCCCGTCGCGATCGCCTACTGCTCGAAACAGGGGAAGGGACTGGCTGTAATACTCTAGCGCTTTCTGTTTTTCTCCCAATTCTGAGTAGGCTTGACCTATGTTGTTGAGGGTGGTAGCTTCCCCGCCACGATCGCCTACTGTCCGTCTCAGGGGAAGGGACTGGCTATAATACTCTAGCGCTTTCTGTTTTTCTCCCAAATCGGCGTAGACAGTGCCGATGTTGCTGAGGGTGGTAGCTTCCCCGCCGCGATTGCCTACTGCCCGTCTCAGGGGAAGCGACTGGCTGTAATACTCTAGCGCCTTCTGTTTTTCTCCCAATTCTGAGTAGACATTGCCGATGTTGTTGAGGGTAATAGCTTCCCCGCCGCGATCGCCTACTGCTCGATACAGGGGAAGCGACTGGCTCAAATACTCTAGCGCTTTCTGTTTTTCTCCCAATTCTGAGTAGACTTGACCTATGTTGTTGAGGGTGGCAGCTTCCCCGTCGCGATTGCCTACTGCCCGAACCAGGGGAAGCGACTGGCTGTAATACTCTAGCGCTTTCTGTTTCTCTCCCAAATCATAGTAGACTAAGCCGATGTTGGTGAGGATCATAGCTTCCCCGTCGCGATCGCCTACGGCCTGAAACAAGTGAAGGGATTGGCTCAAATACTCTAGCGCTTTCTGTTTTTCTCCCAAATCTGAGTAGACTCTGCCAAGAACAATGAGGCTAGCTGCTTCCCCGGTAGTGTCGCCTGCTTGCCGATACAGCTTTAAGGCTTCTTCCAACTTGACTATCGCACCTCTTTTTGCTTGGGCCGTTCCTTGCTGGTAAAGTTGCAGTCCTTCTTTTAAAGCTTTTGCAGCAGCCTCGCTACTGTTAGTTTGTGCTGTGTGTAAGGTTTTACCAACGGGCACGGCCGCTGCCACTTGCTGACTTAACTGAAGCGAAAGTGCGATCGACATACCAGCCAAAAACCATTGAGTGCGATCGAACATAGCCACCCCTTTTGTATTTTTGTCAATTTTAATCACTAGCCCGCTTAGTGTAAAGGCAGGAAGAAGTGATATTATGTCCGCTAGATCATTTCCACTCCCCTTGCAAGGTAAAAGCCGCCCAATAATAGGGAGATTTCCATTTTTCCTGCTGCATCATTTCCATCTGTGCCGCCCTCAAAGCTGCCGCCGGTGCTAACTTTTGTTGCACCATTTTTTGATAAAACTTTTGCATTAACACAGCAGTTCCTTCATCATCCACACTCCACAAACTCACCGCCACCCGCTGAGCACCTGAATACATAAAACCCCTTGTTAATCCCACCATTCCTTCGCCTTTAACATTCTGTCCCATTCCCGTCTGACAAGCACTTAAAACCACTAAATTAGCCGCCAGTTTCAAGTTGAAAATATCCGTGAGGCGCAAGAAACCATTGACAAGATTGCCTTTGTCATCTACCGTAGACATCACAATTCCTGACAGTTCGGGATTTTTGCTGTTGGCAAGGCCGTGGGTAGCGAAGTGAATGATTTGATAATTGGCTAAATTTCCATCGGTAGCAGTAGTGCGACTGGCATCAAAATCAAGTATTTGACGGCTAGAAGCTGAGGGGAATAAGCTGGATATTGTTTGGGCTTCTTGGCGGCTAAATGGTAGGCGATCGGGTGGCCATCCCCGATTAGAAGCACGAAGCGATTGATTTAAACCAAGGTTGTTTGCGTCTAATTTTTCTGTGGTTGCTTGGGTAATTTTTCCTTTAATTCTTTCATCATCTGGACTGAAAACAGGGTCAGCTAAAATTGCTAAATTTCGGCTTGGTGGTTTTCTATCTCCGTAATTTTGCCTCAGAATGGCGAGAGTGGATGCGGAGGGCAGGGTAATAATTTCATGTGAGGCAATTAAGGGAACATTGGTATTTTGTCCAGCAGTTTGGGCAAGAGTTAAAGCTTGAAAAGGGGTATAGTGCAGCACGCCGTCGGGAACAATTAATAAGCGTTTATTGCCTAATTGGGCTGCGACAGGTTGTAAAATCACTTGACCGAGATTGGCACTTGCTTGGGCAACTTGTTGGGGAATATCTCTCTGGATTGGGCTAGTTATTGTCTCTAGGAATTCCTTAGCTGTTGTTTCTATATCGGCGCGTTTTGGTAATTCAGAGCTGGTTACTCTTGTTGATGTCACCACCCACAAATAACTTCGGTTTGTGCCGAGGGAATACTGCAATAAAATCGTGTTTTCATCGAGAATCTGTTTCTGAATTTCTGGCAGTGTTAAAGGTTGGGGTTGGGTAAGGGCTGCGTAGCGGGGGCTGGCGGTACGAATCTTGGTTTGAAGTTGCTGATATTGTTCCAAAAGTGCGAGGCGCTGTTTGTCGATTTCAGCGATTTTAGTTTGATTGGGGTTGGGGGTGCTGACTGCTTCGATGCGCTGCTTTTCAATGGTATCGAGTTGCTGTTGCAAGCTCTTTTCTTGTTGCAGTAAATCGGGGGAAATGCCTTCGCGAATGTTGGCGTTACTTTCAAAGAGGAGTTCGAGGAGGCTACGGGCCCTCGAACGTTCGCTGGCTTCTAAGGCTTTGGTATCATAACCGGATTTAGGATTAGTTTTGTGCAGTTGCATTAACAAATCGATGTAGAATTCGTAGTAGTTCTGGACTGTGGCAAAGTATGAGCTGCGGAGTTCAGGGCTGGCTATTTTAGTGCGGAGGTTTTCGATTATTTTGAGAGAGGATTCAATGTCATTGAGGGCTTCGGGAAGATTGTTTAGGTCGCGTTTTGTATAAGCTATGTTGGAAAAGATGGTAGCTTCCCCAGCGCGATCGCCAGTTGCCCGACTCAGGGGAAGCGACTGGCTGTAATACTCTAGCGCTTTCTGTTTTTCTCCCAATTCTGAGTAGACGAAGCCGATGTTGTTAAGGGTTGTAGCTTCCCCATAGCGATTGCCGGTTGCCCGACTCAGGGGAAGCGACTGACTGTAATACTCTAGCGCTTTCTGTTTTTCTCCCAAGTCTGAGTAGATATTGCCGATGTTGTTGAGGGTGAGAGCTTCCCCAGAGCGATTGCCCACGGCTCGACTCAGGGGAAGTGACTGGCTGTAATACTCTAGCGCTTTCTGTTTTTCTCCCAATTCTGAGTAGACACCGCCGATGTTGTTGAGGGTGGCAGCTTCCCCACGGCGATCGCCGGTTGCCCGTCTCAGGGGAAGCGACTGGCCCAAATACTCTAGCGCTTTCTGTTTTTCTCCCAATGCTGAGTAGACATTGCCGATGTTGTTGAGGGTGGTAGCTTCCCCGCGGCGATCGCCGATTGCCCTACTCAGGGAAAGCGACTGGCTGTAATACTCTAGCGCCTTCTGTTTTTCTCCCAAATCTGAGTAGACACCGCCGATGTTGGTGAGGGTGGTAGCTTCCCCACCGCGATCGCCGAGAGCCCGAAATAGGGGAAGCGACTGGCTGTAATACTCTAGCGCTTTCTGTTGTTCTCCCAAATCTGAGTAGACATCGCCGAGGTTGGTGAGGGTGGTAGCTTCCCCACCGCGATCGCCCGTTTCTCGCCTCAGGGGAAGCGACTGGTTGTAATACTCTAGCGCTTTCTGTTTTTCTCCCAAATCTGAGTAGACACCGCCGATGCTGGTGAGGGTGGTAGCTTCCCCACGGCGATCGCCGATTGCCCGACTCAGGGGAAGCGACTGGTTGTAATAATCTAGCGCTTTCTGTTTTTCTCCCAAATCTGAGTAGACTAAGCCAATGTTGGTGAGGGTGGTAGCTTCCCCACGGCGATTGCCCACTGCCCGACTGAGGGGAAGCGACTGGTTGTAATACTCTAGCGCTTTCTGTTGTTCTCCCAATTCTGAGTAAACTAAGCCGATGTTGTTGAGGGTGGTAGCTTCCCCAAGGCGATAGCCTACTGCGCGATACAGGGGAAGCGACTGGTTGTAATACTCTAGCGCTTTCTGTTGTTCTCCCAATTGTGAGTAGACACCGCCGATGTTGTTGAGGATGTTAGCATCCAAAGCAAGAGCATCGGTTATCCGACTCAGGGGAAGGGACTGGTTGTAATACTCTAGCGCTTTCTGTTTTTCTCCCAATGCTGAGTAGACTCTGCCAAGACCATAGAGGCTAAGTGCTTGCCCTCTATTGTCGCCCGCTTCCCGATACAGTTTTAATGCTTCTTCATATTTGACGATCGCACCTCTTAAAGCTTCCGCTGTTCCTTGATTGTAGAGTTGTATTCCTTCTTTTAATGCTTTTGCAGCAGCCTCGCTACTGTTAGTTTGTGCTGTTTGTAAGACTTTGCCAACGGGCGCGGCTGCTGCAACTGGCTGACTTAGCTGAAGCGAAAGTGCGATCGACATACCAGCCAAAAACCATTGAGTGCGATCGAACATAGCCACCCTTTTTGTATTTTTGTCAATTTTACTCACTAGCTCGCTTAGTGTAAAGGCAGGAAGAAGTAAGGGCGATCGGCATTTTTGCTAGAGTTAACGAGTAGTGCGATTCCCTGCAGGATCGCTACGCCGCGCGTACTTTTTCCCAGCATGAACAACATCCCAACTACCCCCGATCCCCTAACCAGCCACTGGGATTGCCCCGAATGCGGCGGCACCGGTATCCTCAGCCCAGAAATTTGCCCTGTTTGTCTCGGAGCAAAATACATCGATCTCGCTACAATAACGAACTGGATGCTCGATTTTATGGAATCTCGCGGCTGCGATCGAGCTGAGATCGATCGATTGCGAACCGAAAGCCCAGACCCCCTAACATTAACTTTTTGCCTCGAAGTTTGTATCGCCCTTAAATAAACAATTTACCAATTCCCTATTCCCAATATTCAGTGTCCCTTAACCGGATGTTGCCCGTAAAAAGGCAAAGCCTCCGACCAATCAGGGCGACTTCCTTGTTTCCACTCCAAATAAGCCAATTCCAACACACTAGAAACCGACCAACCCAACTCGCTACCAACTTCAATTAACTGATAAGAATTCCCCCAATTATCCAACTTTTCCTGCCAAGATTCAGGAGTCATCACCGTATCAGGAAACAACTCAGTTAAACCCGAATCTTTGTTAACTGAATAAACCGCCCCAAACAATTGTCCCCGCTGTGCAGGCATTTGCAGCGCCATATCCTCTCTCAAAAGCCCCCCCTTGTAGGGGCGGTGCCCTCGTGCCCGCCCTGGTTGGGACTGGGCGGGTTCATTTTCTTGTAGGGGCAAACCCCCCGTGGTTGCCCCGATGCCTGAAATGCCCATGAAATCATCTGTGGGTGGGGGCGGGCACGGGGGCACCGCCCCTACAAAATCGCGGGGAGGTTCAGTATTCAAAAGCCCCCCCTTAGCAAGGGGGGGTTCAGTATTCAAAAGCCCCCCCTTAGCAAGGGGGGGTTGGGGGGGTTCCGCCCAAGCGACAGCCGCCAAAGTTGAAATCGCAAAAACCGGAATATCCAACTGTTGGGCCAAAGTCCGCGCCGTCACCATACCCATCCGAGTCCCCGTGAAACCTCCGGGCCCCTTCGCCACTGCAATAAAAGCCAAATCCTGCCAAGTTTGCGGCCCAATAAACTCGACTAAATACTGATGCAAATGAGTGGCTAAATCGCGATCCAAATTCCAAGTTTGGCAGCGAGAATCCCCGGCAAAATTGCTGATGGCTAAACCGAGTTCGCGACTAGCTGTGTGCAGGGCTAAGCCGTATTTTTTAACAGATGTTCCGTCTTGGGGATTGCTATTCACGATTACTGATAATTTTCCTTAACAAAAAACAGCGGCAAAGCCACAACTAAGCAACCCAAAAGAAGACCAAATATTCCCGTATTTAAAATCCTGGAATTACCCATACCCCCACTCATCAAAAACAGCACAACTAAACTTGCAAATAAATTTTTATTTGCAAATTCTTTGTGTTGGGAAACTTGATGCTTCACCGTCATAAAACCCGACGAAACTATTAGCGCGAACCAAGAATTAAAAATGACTATTTGAGAGCCAAAGATAAACCAAACTAAGGCAAACATTAGCGCATCTATCCAAAAATCCTGAGTTTTCAACTTCGGCAGCCAAAATTCTTGGGTAGCAACAGGGGCGATTTTCTTGACTAATTGATTGTGTTGCATCCGCACGAGTTTGTTTCTCAATTTAATCTTGGGATCGATTTGCAATATTTGCTTCCACTCCGGGCGGCGAGAATTGTTGACTCTTCCCAACAGCTTCACGGCTGCGACTTTATTTAACTGCAAATCGGTGAGTCTGGTGGCAATTATTTGAGATAAGTGTGGATAGTAAACGGGGTTGTCTTCGGTTCTGTTGATGACGATATTGAGCTGTTGCTTGGCTTGACTGACTTGGATTGTAACATTGTACGGGGCGAGATCCTCTTGCAAAGCTTGCTGAATTTCGGCTTGCTGTTGGCGAGTGAAAAGCGACACACCGGGCGCGGGTGTAAGCACCCGTTCTGCTGGCATTTCCGGCGCGTCTAGCACAGGCGGTGCGTCTAAATACACCGGTTTGGGGTTCAAGTGCCGGATGACTGCTGATGCTGAACTGTAGCGCCGATTGGTGGCACTTTGAAGCATGGTGTCGAGGATGCGGCCGAAATCATCGCTAACAGCAGTCTTCAAATAATTTCGCCAAGCCCAAGAATCCTCTGTACTGTCGAACAAATCGAAGGGAGGAATTTCAGTCAGCAAGTGAATGCAGGTAACGCCCAAACTGTAGATATCGCTGGCAAAAACTGCTTTCCCCATCAATTGTTCTGGCGCTGTATAAGCAGCACTGCCGATGATTGTACCAGTTGGCTGCAAGCCGTTTGCTGTTACTTTCTTAGCTGCACCAAAGTCTACTAAAACGATATCTTTTTGGAAAGGAGAGGGTTGATAGGAATTTTCTAAGGCGGGTAAAGGGGCTGGAGATAGCCTGCGGCGAATGATATTTTCGGGTTTGATATCGCGGTGAATGACTTTGGATTTGTGGACGAAGTGGAGCACTGGCAATAAATCGTTGAGGATTTGCCGAATTTGAGTTTCGGTAAAGGCTCCTTTTTGTTCTAATTCTCTGGCTAGGTTTTTACCGTCTATAAATTCTTGTACTAAATACTGTCTCCCGTCTTGTTCAAAATGCGCGATTAATTCGGGAATCTGGGGATGTTTTCCCAAGGTTTCTAGCTGGGCTGCTTCTTGGTGAAATAGTTGAGCGGCTTTTTCGGCTGCGGTATTTTGCGGGAAAAATTGCTTGATTACACACTGCGAAAAAATCAGGGGTTTGGTTTCATCAACTGCTAGAAATGTTCTGCCAAAGCCTCCTTGCCCGATCGGCTTTATGGTTCGGTAGCGAGATGCTGATGGCGTTTCTGAGTCAAGAGTTAACAACAATTTGGAGCCGCAACTTTGGCACAATTCTGCATCCCCTGGGTTGTGCGGATTCTGACAAGTTGGGTTTAAGCAATAGCACATTGGATTTTAGATTTTAGATTTTAGATTTTAGATTTTTAATTGGGAATAGAGAATGGGGAATTGGGCATAGGGCATCGGGCATAGGTAATTGAAAATTGGAAATTGAATATTGGAAATGGAAAATTGAAAATTGGGTAAAAAGAAGAAACAAGAAAATGAGAGCGTTTTATTTTTTCGTTCTTCCTTCTTCCTTCTTCCTTCTTCCTTCTTCCTTAAGTCGGGACGAGTTCGCCTGGCCGCAATTTTGCCCATTTGCCGGTCTCTTGCTTGAAACTCTGACACCCGACTACATCCCATTCCATTTCAATTTCGTCTTGGCGGGGGCGAATGTTTACGTTGATGGTGGGTTCTACGGGGTCGAAATCGGGTGTTTCGGTGAGGTGAAGCTGTTCGTGCTGTTCTTCTACGGCGTGGTAGGTGAAGCAGCGGTCTACATAGTGGCAGTTAATACAAATACACATTCTTGATATCCTCTGTGCATTTCAAAAAGATTGGTGAAATTTGAGCTTTCTGTTAATCTAGCGTAGCAAGAGTTTAATTGTTTGTAAGGAAAGTAGATTTTTGTTGCGATGCCGATTAATTTGCCCTCTTCATTATCTCCTGATAGTTGGCCGTTTGATTTGGAACTGCTGACACCGCCTGCTTATCTGGTAGGGGGTGCGGTGCGGGATGCGTTGCTGGGCCGCCGATCGCACTATTTTGATTTGGATTTCGTTATGCTAACACGGGCCGTGAAGACTGCCCGAAAAATTGCTGATCGCACAAAAGGTGGATTTGTCTTGTTGGATGCCGAACGCCAAATTGCGCGGGTGGTGTTTGCGGGCGGTACGGTGGATTTGGCGCAAGCGGAAGGGGGGAGTCTGGAGGGGGATTTGCTGCGCCGGGATTTTCGGATAAATGCGATCGCCTACAATCCTTTTACAAGAGAAATCATCGATCCTTTGGACGGTCAAACTGATTTGCGGTTGGGTGTGCTGCGGATGATTTCGCGGTCAAATTTGGAGGACGATCCGCTAAGGTTATTAAGAGCTTACCGCCAAGCGGCGCAGTTGGGTTTTGCGATCGAACCTGAAACTCAATCGGCGATTCGGGAATTAGCGCCGCTGTTGAGTCGGGTAGCGGTGGAACGGGTGCGGACGGAATTGGGTTATTTGTTGAGCAATCCTGACGGTGTTCCTTGGATTTGTCGCGGTTGCGAAGACGGTTTGTTTTCGATTTGGTTTGAAAGTGCGATCGACCGTTTTGATATTTTGACAAAAATTGACGCATCTGCTGACAAATTAGCTGCAATTTACCCGCAATTAGGGAAGGAATTCGGGCATCAGATTCGAGATACAATTAAAACGCCTTTGTTGGCTGTCGCGAAGTTGGCTATTTTGGCAGATTCCGACCCGACAATGGCTGAAGCCCAGTTGCTGCGGTTGAAGTACAGCAATGCGGAGATTAAAAGTGCGATCGGGCTTTTGAAATACTTGCCACAATTGCAAGCCAAACCAATCGCGGAAATGTCTTTCCGAGAACAGTATTTTTTGTTTCGGGATGTGGGAATAGTATTTCCAGTTTTAGCGGTTTTGGCCGTGGCTGCGGGAGTTGCGGTTGAGGATATTTCACTGTTAATTAATCGCTATCTGGATGCTGATGATATTATTGCTCATCCCACACAATTAGTTAGCGGCAATGATTTAATGGAATATTTAAAATTGCCCAGAAGTCCGCGCATCGGTCAAGTGTTAATGGAGATTCAATTAGCGCGGGTGGAAGGAAGAATTGCGACTCGCGAAGATGCGCTGAAATTGGCGGCAGAGTTGGTTGATGTTAATTGATATTTTGCAAGTGTGGCAACAGTGCGATCGCTCAAATATTTTCTTGACAATCGTCGCTACAATTACTATTATTGAAGTGATGCTTGTCAAATAAAAATTATTAAATGCAACCTTTGAGTCTGATATCACCTGTGATTTCCGCCGAACGGGGATTGCGAGAGGTTTATCAAAGCAAATACGGCATTCTCTACCAAGAAGACTGTCTCAAGTTTTTAGGTGCTATTCCCGATTCCTGTGCAGATATTGTCTTTGCCGATCCGCCATTTAATCTCGGCAAAGATTACGGTAATGGTACGAGCGACCTGCTGAATTCCAGCGATTATCTTGCTTGGTCAAAACAGTGGCTTAAAGAAAGTATTCGAGTGCTTAAACCGGGCGGAAGTCTATTTATTTTCAACTTACCTAAATGGTGCATTGAGTACGGTGCATATTTAAACCAAGATGGAATGAACTTTCGTCACTGGATAGCTTGTAGAATGCCTAAAGCCTTTCCTCGCGGCAAGAAAATGTCTCCCGCACACTACGGATTGCTTTACTACACAAAAGGCGAACCAGCAGTTTTCAATAAAGTTTATACCCCGATTCAAGTCTGCCGACATTGCGGAGGAGAGATTAAAGATTACGGCGGACACCGCAAAAAATTAAATCCTCAAGGTATTAACTTAATGGATGTTTGGGATGCTCCCGAAGATGTCTGGGAAAATGCTTCTGAAGATATTCGAGAAGAAAATCTGTGGACTTTAATTGAGGAAATGTGGACCGATATTCCGCCAGTAAGACACCGACAGCACAAGAAAAGGGGAGCCAACGAATTAGCTCCTATCATGCTGGAACGTATCATTGCTATGGCATCGAATCCGGGACAAGTTGTAATCGATCCTTTTGGAGGTTCGGGCACTACATTTTATGCAGCAGAGAAGTTGGGTAGGTATTGGCTGGGTACAGAAATAGGCGATATTGAACCAGCCGTGAAGCGGTTACAAGACTTGGCAAATGGAAAAGTTGAAAACTGGGAATCAGCCAGGGGAAAGACCAAAAATAAAGTTAAACAAAACGAGTCAATCCAACTAGAGTTGTTTTCTTGACAACTAACATTTTATATTAAAGCGCGACCATCTGTGCCTTTAGTAATTGTAGGTACGCTGCTATCCAGGGCATCATGTTCAATAACAAATATGGCTAAAAAACCTTCTTGTATGTTAACAGCACGCCAGACATCAAAGTAAAGCTCTAGTTCCTCATAATTGCCAATTCTATCAGTCAAATAAGGGTACAGCTTGCGGCTGGGCAGAACTAATGCCGTCCCCAAAAAAATCCCTCGTAAAATACCGAGAACCAGTTTATTAACAGCACGGTGACTTGATGAGATATTTCCTGTTTTCCATTCAAAGGCAAATAAATGATTGTCTAAGATTTTGGTAGCATCTACTCGTCCAGGCGCTCTAGTTGCAAATCTGATTTTAGTTTCAAGCTGCCATCCAAAATTGTCATGAAGAGCAGCCATACAAGCATTTTTGATAGGTTTGACACCGTTTCCGTGCCTGGTGGGATTGATCGTAAAGTTTGATGCACCTACAGGCCAGGCGATCGCGTCAATAGCAATCCGTATTTCATTTTTAATAACTCCCCATTCTTGTGACTCCTCAAAGTTACCGCGACTAATAAGTGATACTTCTTGAACTATCTTCACAGCGTACTAAGCCTGTTCATTGATACTTGCTGTTAGTTCTTCCGGCAATTCAAACTTGCCATCTGCACCCGGTTCAAACTCAACAAATTTCAACACAGCATCAACATTCAGCGGCCCGTAAATGTGCGGGTAATTCTCACCCGCAGCCAATTCATACTTAAGTTCAGATTCTACTTTGTCCGAGTCAATCCAAAGCAGCAGCAATCCTGTTTGTCCCACAAAAAATTTATTAGCAGATCTAAGAACTTGTGTCAGAGTCGAACAGTGGATAAATCCTTCTGTATCTAGCGTATCTCCGCGATAGGATTGAACTTGTTTTGCTTCTTCCCACTGTTGGCTGCGGGTGATGTGAAAAATAATGCTCATAATTGAATAAGTTCTAGGTTTAATCGACAATTGGCAGCAAAATTTGAGACGGACAATTCCCGCCACAACTTACTGTCAGCGTGATAATTTTAGCATCGATCGCCCGCGCTTCACCGGGAGGCGCACCCGTTCCCGGATTCACGTCGTAAGCGGGAAAACAAGCCGCACTCAAACTCAGACGCAGCGCATTACCTTTGGCTATTTGCATACAAGTTGCTTGCAGCACAATTCTTACAGGTGTTTCACCTGAATTTACCCGCACGTAACCTTGACTAAAATTGTAGACACTGCCACTATCTTTTATCTCAGAAAGTATGGCACACAAATCAAAACTCGGCGCATCTGCTGTACAAAATACTTCGACAGTTATATCTCCAGCTAAGTGCAAATCTGCAGTTAGCGGTGCCGAAGTATATGTTAAAACATCGGTGCGGCCGTCAATTGTCGATCGCTCCATCGAACCGGCAGGAAATGCAGCGTGCCCTCCCAAGGATGGCACCGGCCGCCAAGGGTCATGGACGAATATATCCTCAGTGCAAACATCCGGGCAACAATCTGTTAAAATACCCGCATCTTCTCTCATCGCGGCAAGTCCATTACTTGCTAAAAAATAAGATTTATGATTATTATTAGGCCATTTATCAAATTTCCGCCAATCATTCCTCCCCATCTCAAATAGCGAAATCGGTCGCTCGTCTAATATTCCTGTATCAACTCCTTTGAGGAAGCGATCGAACCAGCGAATTTGCAACTCATCCACAGGATTTGAAGCTGCAAAACCATAGTCCAACGCTCCCACTTTTCGCCCCCAAGGTAAATGCGCCCAAGGGCCAATTATCAAATGCTGCGGACAAGAACTGCGGCTTGCCATTTCCTTGTAAAGATGAATTGTTCCCCGCAAATAAGTATCAAACCAACCGCCAACGTGCAGCATTGGCAAGTCTAAATCTGTGATGTTTGGCGATAACTTTTCCCAATACTCGCTCGGTCGATAATTATCCAACCAATCGTGATAATACGAGTCTGGAGCCAGATTTTTAAGAATCTCAGGACGCGCCGGCACGGTATCGTATAGCGGGAGATTTCTGGAAGCTGCATAAAAGGCTTGATAGGCAGAAATATCGCCTTTTAAGCGAGCGGTTTCTGCCGCTAGCTGAATTGCCCAGCCGAGATTGGATTGCAGGCAAAATGCGCCACCTTCATAGGCCCAATCTGCATATAAATTGCAGCCTACCATTGCCGGACAAATTGTGATTAATGCGCTGGGTTTAGCAGCCGCCGCGTAGAGTTGAGTCATGCCTTGGTAGGAAAAACCGTACATTCCGACTTTCCCGTTACTTCCCGGCAAATTAGCTGCCCAATTGACGCTATCAAAACCGTCTTGTGTTTCGCTAACAAATAGGTTAAATTCCCCTTCGGAAGTGCCGCGTCCCCGCACGTCTTGGATGACAACGATGTAGCCGTGTTTGGCGTACCATGCGGGATGGGAATATACTACTGTAGAGGCGAGATCCCTTCCGTAAGGTTGCCGCATTAATAATACTGGAAATTCGCCCTCCGCATCGGGGCGGTAGATGTCAGCATCTAAACGAACCCCATCTTTAGTTAGCATTGACGCTGTTTCTTTCGGACAAAGTTTCAGCATAAATCCTAAAAAACATCAACTAAAAAAGTTCGTAGTAAGGGCTTTAGTGGTTTTTCTAAAGAATCCAGTCCTTACTACAAACCTAGGAATCAAGTTCTTACTACAAACCTAGCACGGTACGAGTACATCCGATCGCCCCAGAACTCTCATATCCTCCTCATCGAGTTCGACTGGTGTACCGCTGCGAATTAGTTCCACAAAATCCTCATTCGGCACCATGATGCACAAAGCGTACAAACGTTCATTGCCCGTATTTTCAATTACGTGAGTGCCCGTTGGAGGCACTAACAAACTATCTCCAGGTTGAATACTAACTGTTTTGCCGTCGCAGGTTGCTTGCCCTCTTCCTTTGAGTACAAAAAACATTTCTACTGCGAATTGATGGCGGTTGGGAGGAGTTTTGCCCCCCACATCGAAAATCTCCACGCAAACTGTTAATGAAACATTCGCTATTACCGGATCGAAGACGATAGCTAATCTATTAGTATCGCCCGGACTGATGCGAAATGCTTGGTAGTCTTTCGGAGACTTTATAATAGGAATCACGCACTGGTTTGTCATTTTTTTATTGTTAGTTGTCAGTGGTTATGTTTCTGCTGTCATTAGTGAGAATCCAGAGTCATTAGTCCGCCGCTCAACCTCCAAAGTTTATTGATTTCACAGGAGAGTTCGCTGTCAGAGCAGGAAGCGAGATATAGGCTTTGCTGTGCGAGACTCTCGCACTCCTAAAAAACGCTTTTTATACTCCAGAGGGATACTCCCCTGATGACTGCTATTTAATTGCTTCTAACATAGCCTGAGAATCCGACAAAAAACCAAAACATTGTTTAACGTTATAAAGAGTAGCTTGCCAGCAATACTCCGGAGATGTCGTCGCTGTACAATCTTTGACTAAAATACAGTCGTAACCGAGGAAATTAGCATCTTGCAGCGTAGCCATGACGCACTGATCGGCGTTTACTCCTCCGAAGAAAAGTGTAGTTCTGCCGAGGTTCCGCAAGATACTATCTAAAGGAGTATCCCAAAAGCCGCTCATTCGATATTTATCAACACAAATATCCTCCGGTTTGGGTTTTAATTCATCGACAACCTGCGCCGCCCAACTCCCTGCCATCAGTACAGGTGCGTTGTTTTTTGGCAGCGGATCTCCCAAACCTACGCCGTCGCCTGTGGGATTGTAAACGTGACGGGAAGCTGCACTAATATTGAGTAAATCGGGGCGGTTTCCCCAGTTTATCCAAATAATTGGTACTGCGTGCGATCGCAATTTTGGCAGTAAATTTGTTAAAGGATTAATTGGAGTTCTTGCAGGCGTTACATCTACGCCAATATGTGCTAGCCAACCGTCGGGATGACAGAAATCGTTTTGCATATCTATCACCAACATTGCTGCTTTTGCTAAGTCCAAACGCAGGGTTTTAGTTTCTGTTTCCAGGGTAACAGGTTGAGGCGCGATCGGCGATCGGGTAATATCAGCAATTTTGGCATCAACTTTCCAAGCATTCGGCGGTACGCCCAAGGTGCGGAGAGAATCAGGATTCATATTGATTTTGACTCAAAAACAATTTCAATCTTATAACTATTTGATTGTCACTAACTTGTCATATCTTAAATCTTGGTTATAATTAAGTATCAGCGGCAACTATTTGAGAGTTTTTATGATTTATTAACTTTATTACAGGCGACCGCCAATGTTAGCGCCGTGGAATCATACAATAAAAATTAATATAAATTTACAAAAAGGGTAAATCTATGAGCTTTACAATTCAAAATGCTTTAATTCCGGTTGATAGTGGTTATGAAACTGCAGATGTGCAAGTGGTGCATAATTGCATAAGTGCGATCGCGCCCAATTTAGAGCCGGCGGGAACAGTTATCGATGGCAAAAATAAGCTGCTGCTGCCCGGTTTTGTCAACGCGCACACTCACTCTTCAGAAATGTGGCAACGAGGCATCATTCCCCCTTTGCCACTGGAGTTGTGGATTGCCGAATTATACGATTTTACGCCTCTAGAACCCGAACAAATTTATTTGAGTGCCTTGGGAACTGCGGTAGAAACATTGCTGTCGGGCGGTACAAGCGTAGTCGATCATTTAGTTTTGATTCCGGGGCAAGAATTAGAGACAATCGCCGCCGCAGTTCGCGCTTATCAAGAAATCGGCATCCGCGCTTTTATCGGGCCGTTAATTCAAGATGAATCCCTGACAGCGGGAATGCCTTCTGGCGATAGCGGCATCGAACACGCCGCTTACATTCGATCGACTAAGGCAACTTTAGAGTTAATGGAAGAAGCCATAAAACAGTTTCACAATCCCGAAAAAGGTGTTAATATGTTGTTGGCGCCGACGGGAATTCAACTGTGTTCCGATGCTTTGTTTGAAGGCTGCATCGAATTGAGCGATCGCTACAACCTTTGCCGTCACGCCCACCTCTTGGAAACTCCCGCTCAAAAACAGTTAGCTCACGAAAAATACGGCTGTAGCGCTGTCGAACACCTGCAAAGAATTGGTTATTTGAGTCCGCGAACTTCCTTAGCGCACTGCGTTTGGCTGGACGATTCTGACATTGCGATTATGGCAGAAACGGGATCGACAGTCGTACACAATCCCCTCAGTAACTTGCGACTAGGAAGCGGGATTGCACCAATTTTGAAATACCGTCAAGCAGGAGTCAACGTATCTTTTGGCTGTGACGGCGCTGCTAGCAATGACTCTCAAGATTTGCTGGAAGCGATTAAAATTGGTTCGATTTTGCACAATATCACGGATTTGGATTACCGCCAATGGATTACACCGCGCCAGTCTGTAGAAATGGCATCCCTGGGAGGAGCAAAAGGCTTGAATCTCGCCGATGAAATGGGTTCGTTGACAGTCGGTAAAAAAGCAGATTTTGTGCTGTATGATTTAACCAGTTTATCATTGCTGCCGCGCACCGATCCGATCGGCTTGCTGATTTTGGGACGCCCGACTAATGCGGTAGACAGCGTTTGGGTAAACGGCAAAAAAATTGTCGCAGAAAGTAAGGTAAAAACGATCGATGTTGATGCTTTGAGGCGGGAATTATTCGATCGCAGCGAGTGGAATAGCAAGCGTCAATCGCAAACAGTGAGTGAGATTGAAGCCCATTACCGCCAAGTGATGAAACTGCAAGGTTATTCTTAGTAGGGTAAAACTCACATCTTGCACCATTCTCAAGAACAGGCATCTTGCCTGTTCTTGAGAATGGTGCTATTGAGTGAGGTAAAATAGAACTCTCACAATAATCATATTTGCGAAAAATTAATGATTAAACTGCACAAATGGCAGCGGATACTGGCTTTAATAGTTGTTTTTACGATCGCCCTTACCTCCTCCGCGATTTTATCCCCCCGTCTCTTGGCTCAAACCCCGCCCACCACCCCAACAACCGAAGTGCGCGGCGTCTGGCTGACGAACATTGACAGCGAGGTTATGTTCTCCCGCAACAACATCATTGACGCTGTAAATCGACTCGAACGACTCAATTTTAATACCATCTATCCCACGGTTTGGCAAGGAGGCTATACGCTTTATCCGAGTGCTGCTGCCCAACGAGTATTCGGACAGTCGATCGACCCCTCGCCCGGATTGAAAGACCGAGACATCCTCAAAGAAATTATAGCACAATCCCACCAAAAAGGTATAGCAGTAATCCCCTGGTTTGAGTTTGGTTTCATGGCTCCCGCCGAATCGGAATTAGCCACACTTCACCCAGAGTGGCTGGCGCAGCGGCGCGACGGTTCAACTATTTGGAAAGAAGGTCAACACGATCGAGTTTGGCTGAATCCCTTTCATCCCGAAGTTCAGCAATTTATTTTAGATTTAATCATAGAAATTGTCGATAATTATGATATAGATGGCATTCAATTTGACGACCATTTCGGCTTGCCTGTAGAATTTGGCTACGAGCCACAAACAGTGTTAATGTATCAAGAACAAATCAAAAGTCCTCCCTCCGACGACCCCCGCGAAACCTTCTGGGTGCGCTGGCGCGCTGACAAAATCAACGACTTCGTGGGGCGAGTTTCCAGCGCCATCAAATCCCGCAAAGAAAAATGTATTGTCAGCTTATCTCCGAACCCTTTTCACTTTTCTTTGCCCGCCCACTTGCAGGACTGGTTTACCTGGGAAAGACGCGGCTACATCCAAGAAATTGTGTTGCAGGTTTATCGCAGCGATATCACGCGTTTTAGTGCCGAACTGGAACGGGAAGAAGTTAAACTGGCTAAACTTAACATTCCAACTGCGATCGGCATTTTAACTGGTCTTAAAAATAATTCTGTGCCCCTCAAACAAATTCAAGAACAAGTGCAAGAAGTGCGAAAAAGAGATTTCGCTGGCGTGTCGTTCTTTTTCTACGAAAGTTTGTCGAATTGGGCTAACGAAACCCCCGAACAGCGCAATTCGGCATTGCAAGAATTCTTTCCCACAAAAATGCAGCGCCCGCCATCTGAAGCCAGAATTTGAAACCCACGGTTAAAATGAGAAAAAGCATACAGCGCTTAGGAATTGTCATCTTATCTTTAAGCGCTTTCCTAACAATTGGCTATTTCACTCCCAGAAAGTGGGGAAATTACTCGCAAGCAGATTGCACAATTTCTCTATACATTTCCAACCAAGGCATTCACACCGAAATCATCGTTCCAGTTAAAAATGAATATTTTGACTGGAATCAATTTTTACCGCTAAGAGAAATAGGGCGGGATGCCAGTTCTGATTATAAATATTTGTCTTTTGGCTGGGGAGATCGAGCTTTTATGCTCGAAACTCCCACATCAGGAAGTATCAACCCAGTTACAGCTTTCAAAGCCTTATTTCTCCTTACTCCGTCTACCCTACACGTTCAAAGTTATCGGGTTATCCCCCAAAATATAGAAACCAAATGTGTTAGAATCAGCGGCAAAAATTATCTGAAGATGGTAGATTTTATTAAAAATTCATTTCAATTAGATGCAGCAGGGAAGAAAATGAAAATTAGCTACGGCTACGGTAACAGCGACAGTTTTTATGAGGCAAAAGGCAGTTACTATATTTTGAGAACTTGCAACGACTGGACGGCGGAAGCTTTGCAAAAAGCCGATGTCAATACTCCTTTATGGTCAACGCTTTCTTCGGCGATTATGTTTCATCTGAATAGCGGTTGCGAATGTCAAGAATAAATGGCAATAGGTAATACAATTTTAGATTTTATATTTTAGAATTCGGAAGGAATAATTATGTCTGAGTTTGGAGATTGCCCAAAGTTGCATTCTTTTTTTTAACTGGTATAATTAGCAATTTGAGGAAAAATCATGAATGTAATTCCAGCGATCGACTTATTGGATGGAAAATGCGTCAGATTGTATCAGGGAGACTACGCGAAGTCTCAAACTTTTAACGATAACCCCGTCGAAGTCGCCAGACAGTGGGTAAATGAAGGCGCAACCATGCTGCATTTAGTAGACCTCGACGGCGCTAAAGCTGGTCATCCAGTCAACCAAGCCGCCATTGAAGCGATCGTCCGATCAGTAGACGTTCCCTGTCAAGTAGGTGGCGGAATGCGCGATCGCGCTTCTGTTGCTGCTATCCTCAATTTAGGCGTCCGGCGCGTCATTCTCGGCACTGTCGCTGTCGAACAACCGCAATTAGTCGGCGAATTGTGCGCCGAATTTCCCGGTCAAATTCTGGTGGGAATAGATGCCAGAAATGGTAAAGTTGCGACTAGAGGCTGGCTAGAAACTTCGGAAGTTTTAGCAACAGAATTGGCGCAAAAAATGGCCGAGTTAGGGGCGGCTGAAATTATTTACACCGACATTCACCGCGACGGTACTATGGAAGGGCCGAATTTGGAATCTTTGCGCGAAATTGCTAACGCTATTTCAATTCCGGTGATTGCTTCCGGTGGCGTTAGTTCGATCGCAGATTTGTTGAGTTTGCTGGCTTTGGAACCAATTGGTGTCAAAAGTGCGATCGTCGGTAGGGCAATTTATACCGGCGATATATTGCTAAAAGAAGCAATTCAAGCAGTCGGACAAGGGCGGTGGCAGGATGTACCGCCAGATTTAGGTTCTTCAAGTTTTGCTTGATAGTGATGTCGAGTTAACTGGCTACCCCATATGTAACAGTTATCTATTTCCGACTCACAATCAACAGTCAACAGTCAACAGTCACCGTAGAATCGTATTTCTTACCATCATCGTAACCATGTTTTTGAACCATACAATTACAGCTTTAAGTTCTGGGATGGCATCCCTAGTTGCTCCCATACCTTTGTTAGCAACAGTCGAGGCCGAAAATTCGCCGATCGTCCTCAGCGGAGTTTTGCTCACTTTGGTAGTGATTTATATCGCCAGTAAAATCGGCGCAGAAGTGGCTCTAAAGTTTGATTTTCCGCCGGTTTTGGGTGAACTTGTAGCAGGGGTAATTGTTGGCGTATCTGCTTTACACCTAGTCGTTTTTCCCGGAAGCGGGCTGTCAGCATCCAACTCAGGGATTATGACAGTTCTGCAATCGATTAATCATCTGTCTCCTGCCGCCCTCACCAGTGTCTTTGAATCGCAGAGTGAAGTCATTGCAGTGCTAGCTGAATTAGGCGTGATTATTCTGCTGTTTGAAATTGGCTTAGAGTCGGATCTCAAACAACTGAAAGCAGTGGGAATTCAAGCCACCGTTGTCGCCTGCGTAGGTGTGGCAGTTCCCTTTGCCGCTGGTACTGCGGGCTTGATGATAATTTTCCACACGGCGGCGATTCCGGCGATTTTTGCAGGGGCTGCTTTGACGGCAACCAGCATCGGAATTACCTCCAAAGTGTTGTCTGATTTAGGACAACTGAGCTCTAAAGAAGGTCAAATTATTGTCGGTGCGGCGGTGATTGATGATGTGCTAGGAATTATTGTCCTGGCTGTTGTCGCCAGTTTAGCGAAAACCGGTGAGATTGATGTTGTTAATGTCATCTATTTGATTGTTAGTGCAACTGCGTTTCTGCTAGGTTCGATTCTGTTGGGGGGCATCTTCGACAAAACCTTCTCGGCGGTGGTGGGTCAACTCAAAACTCGCGGCAATATTCTCATCCCGGCATTTATTTTTGCTTACTTCATGGCTTTTCTGGGCAATGCAATTCATCTCGAAGCGATTTTGGGTGCCTTTGCTGCGGGCTTGGTTTTGGATGAAAGCGATGCCCGCAACGAGTTGGATGAATTGGTGAAACCCATCGCCGATTTATTTGTACCCATCTTTTTTGTGACGGTGGGGGCTCGGGCGGATTTGGGAGTTTTGAACCCAACAGTGCCGGATAATCGCGCGGGGCTTTTGATTGCGGTATTTTTGATTGCGGTGGCGATTGCGGGCAAGTTGGTGACAGGTTGGGCAGTGTTTGGTCAGCCGGGAATTAATCGATTGGCGATCGGAGTGGGGATGATTCCTCGGGGCGAAGTCGGGTTAGTGTTTGCCGGCATCGGTTCGGCGAGTGGGGTTTTGGATAAACCGTTAGAAGTCTCGATTATTATCATGGTGATTCTGACGACTTTTTTGGCTCCGCCTTTTCTGCGGGTTGCCTTTGGCGATACGGTAGAGCCTCCTGCTAGTGGGGAACTTTCTAGCGAGAAAATAGTTTGATTGAGGGAATTTGAGTCTGGGCGATCGACTAATTTAGACACAAAGGTCGATCGTCCAAATTTATTTAGCCGTAATAATAAGTCCTAAGTTGCGAGAAGCGGCTACAACTTGACTTTCAACTGATAACAATTGTCAGCGAGTTTAATCAGTTCGCCCAGACCCCAGGTACCCTGATCGTTCAAAAATTCCGGTAGTTGATTCGGGATGGCTTCTAGGCCCAGAAATGCCCCGCTGATGGCACAAGCCATTGCTGCGGTGGTATCCACATCGCCACCGACGGCGATGCTAGTGCAGAGAGTTTCCCAGTAATCTTGAGGTGTTCTCAAAAACGCATATAAACTCCACAAAACGC
The DNA here is from genome assembly GCF_036700965.1 of Microcoleus sp. Pol8_D6. Classification (NCBI taxonomy): domain Bacteria; kingdom Bacillati; phylum Cyanobacteriota; class Cyanophyceae; order Oscillatoriales; family Microcoleaceae; genus Microcoleus; species Microcoleus sp. Pol8_D6. Next base: position 33,383 of record NZ_JAUBPW010000035.1, read on the forward strand.
TACCGACTACAAAAGGCGAGATTCCTTGCCAAGAGTGCTCGTAGTTTAACGGGAGTCCAGCTCTAGAAATCAACTCTACGGCTGACTCTGGAGGCAATTTGACCCAATCAATCAAATCTTTGAGCAAAGCGGCAAAGGAAGAATCCACTTCTCCTACCCATTCGCTCAGTTGACCGAGAAATGGCTCAGTTTCAATCCTCATGTCAGATTGAAGGGCGATCGCCACAGCACCGGCGATCGCCACAGCACCGGCAGAACACCGCGAATCTTGATGGGTGATGCGCCCTTGATCGCAAGCAGCTTGTACAAGCTGGGACGGGTCATCGTAGAATATTAAGCCGATCGGTCCAGCCCTCATCGCACTGCCATTACCAGCATTGGGAGCACGAGTACCAGCTTCTTGCCAAGCAACGCCCCGTATCAGGCGGTTTGCAGCTTCTTCTGTCGAGCGACCGCGCCCGACAATGCGCTCTTGAGCGAAAATGTCAGCAATACGGGTGGCGTAGTCGCTGGGGTCGAATTCGCCACAAGCGACGTAGCTTTGGAGGAGTTCGCGGGCCAGTTGGGAGTCGTCGGTGTATTGACCAAAAGGAAAGCCGAAGCGATCGCGATCTTTGATTTTTTTGAGTCTAACTTCGTAGCGGACAAAGTTTTGGCAAACTTCCGGCGGATAGCCTTCTACTCTACAGCCTATAGCGTCGCCGAGACACTGACCAATCAGACAACCTCTAAATTGTTCCAGACGCGGGACTGTCATTTATCTAGCTTTAAGTAGGTCGATCTAATCTTATGTTAAATCCTCGACTTCTTAAACCATGCGGGGAGCAGGACGCTCCCCATTTGTGTCAACTTAAGACTAAAACCCTCTGTAATTCTGAATTAAAACATTAATGTCTTCCTTCGTCTCTATCTCCCAGATGACCGAACATGAGTCCCAAAATAACCCACAGTAATATCAGCCCTAAAAAATGTCAATTTCGGTGAATTTGGGCGGGGGTCATTGACTTTTTTTGACTCAGGAGATTAGAGTCATCATATATATTTCTTTTTAAGCTATCGCTCAATATTTTATCAGACAAGCGATCGCTTTTACTTTTGAGAAAGGGATGGGACAATCAAACTCCAAGCGATCTCGCCCCAAATCCTAGTTTTGAGGGTTTGAGGAGCCGTTTACTACGATCGCCTGGTTAGGTGTGCGATCGCCCGCTGCTTGCACTCACGACTTGTCTACCTCCTTTTTTTCTTGAATTTGATCTGACCACTTTTCTTTTATTTACACACATCATTCAGACGCGCTATAGCTGTTTTCCAGATACTTTAAAGACGCTATTATATATAGAACAGGAATGTGATAGCCGTTATATCGTTTCCGGCGGCCTCGTAATGATAAATTCTCGGGCAATTCATGAATAATTTTTACAATTCGCCACCTATATCGGCGCAATTTTCAGTTGTTCGCTTCACAGTCAACAGTCAACAGTCAACAGTCAACAGTCAACATCATAAGGAGTGCAACCGGAATTGATATTATTTACCAACGAGTGCTAGAGCACCGCTTTGCAAAACAGGAATTTCAATTCGGAACTCTGTTCCTTGAGGGGGTTGAGAGAAGCACTCGATGGAGCCACCGTGCTTATCAACTACAATTTGATAGCTGATGGATAGCCCTAATCCAGTTCCTTTACCAGTTGGTTTTGTGGTGAAGAAGGGATTGAACACCTGTTGTCTAACAGTTTCCGTCATCCCAGATCCATTGTCTTGAACTTGAATCACCACGTTTTTAGAATAACCGGCCTGAGTTTCGTTTGTGACTAGCTTAGTCCGAATAGTGATGCAACTGGGATTCTTTTGAATGTCTTTTAGAGAATGTTGATTGTCGTAGTTTTCTAAAGCATCGATCGCATTTGCCAGAATATTCATAAAGACTTGGTTCAACTGTCCGGCATAGCACTCTACTAGCGGTAAGTCCCCGTAGTCTTTGACAATTTCAATAGCAGGATGATCCGGTTTTGCCTTCAGTCGATTTTGCAAAATCATCAATGTGCTGTCAATTCCCTCGTGGATATCAACAGGCTTCATTTCTGCCTCATCCAGCCGCGAGAAGTTTCGTAGCGACAGGACAATTTGACGAATGCGATCGGCTCCTACCTTCATTGAAGTCAGGATTTTGGGTAAATCTTCACTAATGAAGTCCAGCTCGAACTCTTCAATTTTTTCCTGAATTTGGGTATTAGTTGGATAGGTTTGCTGGTAAAGCTGAATCAACTTTAGTAAATTTTGCGTGTAGTCCGCAGTATGGCTCAGGTTGCCATAGATAAAGTTGACTGGATTATTAATTTCGTGAGCAACACCCGCAACCAGTTGCCCCAAACCAGACATTTTCTCTGCCTGAATAAGTTGTGCTTGAGTTTTCTGTAAGGTTTTGAGCGCAACCTCAGCTTCCTCTTTTGCTTGCCTTAATGCAGCTTCGGCTTGCTTGCGCTCAGTAATATCTAGTGCCAAGGATGCAACTCCAAGAATCTTTCCACCATCCCCTACTAAAGGCGTATTGAACCATTCGCAAATAATGATTTTGCCATTTTTTGTAAAATTTTCGTTGACGCTGTAGATTCCTTGACTCTGCATCAACAAATCGTTCATAATTTGATCGACGACCTTTCGGGCAGATGCAGGCACAATTAATTCTGCCGGATGGTGTCCGATCGCCTCTTTCGCCGTGTAACCAAAAATCTGCTCTGCCGCTGGATTCCAAGCAGTGACTTTAAAGTTTAAATCCCATTCCACAACTGCCAGTGCACTTTGGCGGAATAGAAAAGATAGTCGCTGTTCCGATGCTTTGAGTTCCTCTTCTGCCTGTTTCCGTTGAGTAATATCAATGCCTGTTTTGATGATATACTCAATTTCACCTTGATCATCGACTAAAGCAGTATCTGACCAAGCAATGAGTCTAAGTTGTTGATCTTTGCTCACCCAACTGCCTTCATACTGTTGGGGAAAATTACCAGATTGTAAAGACTCAAAAGCAGTTTTGGCAAGTCCTGCTAAGTCTGAGTTCGGGAACAATTCCCAAATGTAGCGCCCTTTGACTTCACTAAACGAGTAATGAGTCATTTGTTCGCAAGCTCGGTTAAAGCGAACGATTTGTCCCTGGGGGTCGAGCACAACTACCAGGGCACCTGCAATTTCAAGAATAGCTGAAACAAAATTGCGTTCAACTTCAACCGCTGTAATCAGTTCTTCTAACTGGGTTGCCATAGTGTTAAATGCGATCGCCAATGTCCCCAGTTCATTTTGGCTGTCGATGTTGACCCGTGTCTCTAATTGCCCCGCACTAAGTTCAGTAGCTGCCGTGGTTAAGCGCTGTAGCGGCACCACAATTTGCCGAATAAATAGAAAGCCAATGCCCACAGCAACGATCGTCACCACCATCAATGAGCCTCCCATAATTGAGAGCATTTGGTAAACGGGAGCATAAGCCTCAGCCGTTGGCAGTTCTACAACCACATTCCAATTCACGCTCCGAACTAAGGCACTGGCGCCCAATACTTCTACCTGTTTTAGACCCTGATAAACGTTAAGGCGCTTAGTATCTGCGGATGCTTTCAAAAATTGAAAGAAGGGGCGCTTAGAAAGATCTTGAAGTTGAAAGGTTTCTGGCTTACTACCCTTTTGAGCAATGAGAAAATTACGCTCATCGACTACATAGACATAACCCGTCTTGCCAACATCGATTTGGGAAACAACAAACCAGAGAAAGTTGAGATTTATCTCTGCTAATAGCACCCCATCCACCTCATCTCGCTCATTCCGAATCGGAACCGCCAGAATGGTTGTTGGTTGGTTTGTTTGAGGATTAATTTCTACAGGACTGACATAATCTTCCTGTTGTTTAAAAGCACGAACAAACAGTGGGGAATTGGCGGGATTTTCTAATTTGAGCGGTTCGTAGGGTGAAACTGACGTGACAACTTGTCCCTTCTGGTTCAAAATGGCAACGGCTTCATAAGCATCATGATGACGAATTAACCCTTCCAACAGGCTCTGCTGCGCTTGAGGTTGAAAGTTTGTGAGTCCTTTGACCCTAGCTAAATAGCTCAGTTTTCGTTTCAAGTCATCTAAATAATTATCAATCTGCCCTGCTGCTGTCTGACTACGCTCTTCTTGGAGCGATCGCGATTGCTGGATCTGCGCCTGAAAGCTGAGGTAGATCAGCAAGCCACCTGTGGGCAGTAAGCTCAGGAGAACCAAAAATATCAAACCATACCGGAGCTGATTTGCAATAGAAAAGAAGCGTTGCCAGGGAGGTGAAGGGGAGCTTTTGGCAATCGGAAGAGCGCGATCGTTGCGTTGATTTTGCATCGGACTTAGGAGCAATATTGGTAAATCAATTAATCGGTACACTAAGGAGAAACATCAATTTGGCCAGTCGTCACAGCATCTCGGAGGGTCTTGAAAGTGTCCTCTTCCTTAGACGTGAGACTACCACGGAAAGGGGCAAAGTCGTAGATTTTTTCCTTGAGCCCAAACTTGTAAAGTTTTCCTTCCCAGCGACCTTCCTGGGTTAGTACGGCCGCATTGAGCACCAGATTGGGAATATCCTGCAGAACGCTAGTTAGGACTTTGCCGGGAGCCAGTTCGTACTGATCCTTTGCCCAACCAATCACAAGGACTCCTGGCTTTTGCGTAACGGCTTTTAGCGCGGCTAATCCTGCCTCATCCGCGTTGATTGTCAAAACATCTACTCCAGAGGCAACCATATCCGTTGCGACTTTAATGGCTTTTTCCGTATCAATCCAACTGTTGAGAAAAGCAGTCGAAGCTTGAACAGAGGGATTCGTTGCCTTCACTCCGCGCCTAAACAAAGCTTCTTCTTCTTTGTAAACCGGATAATCTGCACCTACAATATAGCCAACTTTATTGCTTTTGGTCTTCATGGCAGCCAAAGCACCTGTGAGGTACCCCACCTCACCCGATCGAAAGGCAACAGCACCCAAATTTGTGTTATTCCCTGGATACGTGGTAAACAGGGCAAATTTCGTTCGCGGAAATTCTTTAGCGACCTTTTCGGCAGCTTTGATATAGCCACCACTGGCTGCAATTACCAGGTCATAGCCTGACTGGGCATATTGGCGAAGGGCAGCTTCACTATCTTCATTGTCAATGCCAGTAAAGTCTACCTGAGCATTAAATTTATCTTTGATTAGGGTTAACCCTTCAAAGCAGGCTTGAGCCCAACTGTTGTTGTCTTTGGAACCTGTGACGACCAACGCCACTCTAAAGCTGCTAGAGGTACTTGCTTCAGGGGAAGAGTTTACGTTCGGAGTCGATCGACTGCAACTGATCGCAAAAATCAGAGCTAGAGCCGCCAGAGTCATTTTTTTCAAGAGAGATTGAATTCGCATAATAGCTTTTCGCAGCAATATTACTTTTTCTAAGCCGATAAATTGGTTGAAGGGTATCTCAACAATTTTTACAACTCTTACTCTAGCTCGCACTTAATGACTCTGAGAGATTCAGCGTAACACTCATTTAAGCTCAAAAACAAGTAAGGACACGGCACTGCCGTGTCCTTACAACTCTAACCTGCAATTAACCGAATTTGTTGGCTATTACTTAACAAACAGCATTTCTTGATAAGTAGGCAGCGGCCACAAATCATCAGCCACTTCACCTTCCAGAGCATCCGCATACTGGCGAACCTCATCCATCAAAGGACGAATTGTTTGCGAAGCATATTGCATGTGGTCTTCTGTCGAAGCAAAATCGTGCTTGCTCAAAGCACCACTCAATTTGCTCGCAGTATCCATCATGGACTTAACCAACACCGCTACTTTTTCAGCACTTTCCTGTTCCAGTTCAATCCCAATCTCTTTCAATTTAGAAATTGTGCCAGAAAGTTCAGCTAAATACCTCAACGCTGCGGGGTAAATAATGGTTTTTGCCATACTTATTACCAATTTTGCTTCGACTTCAATTGCCAGCAAATACTGCTCAGCATAAACATCGTAACGGCTTTCCAATTCAACTGGAGTCAAAACACCTGTCTTTTCAAACAAGTCTTCAATGTATCCTTCCTTCAACACGGGTAAAGCATCTGCCGTAGTCCGCAAGTTAGCTAAACCCCGTTCCTCAACAGCCATTTTGTGCCATTCTTCCGAATAGCCGTCGCCACCAAATACAACCGCACCGTGCTCGTCCATCACTTCTTTGAGAATGGTTTGGATGGCAGCATTCAGTTCAGTTCCGTTAGCCAAATCGCTTTCTAATTTGTTAGCAATCCAGTCCAAAGAATCGGCAAGAATTGTATTCATTGCCACCAGGGGCCCGGAAACAGACTGACCGGAACCTACTGCACGGAATTCAAACCGATTTCCAGTAAAGGCAAAGGGCGAAGTCCGGTTTCTGTCTCCAGCATCCTTCATGAAAGTAGGCAGTGTTTCTACACCTAAGTTCATAATTCCCCGACCTTTAGAGTCCTTAACTTCTCCCCGGCTAATTTGCCCGAAGATATCTTCTAATTGCGAACCCAAATAGACAGAGATAATTGCTGGCGGAGCCTCATTTGCACCCAATCGGTGGTCGTTGCTGGCAGTAGCAACTACCGCGCGCAATAGCGGCCCGTATTTGTGAACTCCGCGAATCACAGCGCCGCAGAAAACTAGAAATTGTATGTTTGAGTGCGGTGTATCGCCTGGGTCTAATAAGTTTCCTTGGGTGGCATTGCCGACCGACCAGTTGACGTGTTTGCCGGAACCGTTAATGCCAGCGAAAGGCTTCTCGTGCAGCAAACACATAAAACCATGTTTCTTCGCAGTGTTGCGGAGAATTGTCATGGTTAATTGTTGGTGGTCGCTGGCGACGTTGGCAGCTTCAAAAACTGGTGCAATTTCAAACTGACCGGGAGCTACTTCGTTGTGGCGGGTTTTGGCAGGAATTCCCAGCCGGTACATTCTTTCTTCTACTTCCTGCATGAAGACCTGAACGCGCTCTGGAATCGCTCCAAAATAGTGGTCATCAAATTGCTGACCTTTCGCAGGAGGTTTGCCAAACAGGGTGCGACCTGCTAGCAGTAAATCGGGGCGGTTGTTGGTGAAATTGGCATCTACCAGGAAGTATTCTTGTTCGGAACCGCAACTGGAATTTACCGGAGCAACTTCGGTATTGCCTAATAGCTTTAACACTCGGGTTGCTGCTTTGTTCATGGCGGCAATGGAACGCAACAGCGGCGTTTTCTTGTCTAAGGCTTCACCTGTCCAGGAGATGAAAACAGTGGGAATGCACAATGTCATGCCGTTGTCTGTTTCCATGACATAAGCAGGGCTGGTGACATCCCAGGCTGTATATCCGCGAGCGGCGGCGGTGGAACGGATGCCGCCGTTGGGGAATGAGGAGCCATCGGGTTCGCCTTGTACGAGAACTTTGCCTGCAAATTCTGAGATGACGGAGCCGTCGCCTTGCACTGAGATGAAACCGTCGTGCTTTTCGGCGGTACCGTTGGTTAGCGGGTAGAATACGTGGGCGTAGTAGAGGGCTCCTTTGGAAATAGCCCAATCTTTCATTGCGACTGCAACTACATCAGCTACGGAAGCATCGAGTTTTTGGCCAGTTTGAACGGTGTTTTTTACTGATTTGAAAATGCTTTTGGGCAGACTTTCTTGCATCTTGCTCAGAGTAAAAACGTCTGTTGCCCACATATCTTCGAGCCGCTTGGGAGGCCGACCAGGCATCAGTTTGCGGTTGACGATTTGAGAAATTGCTTGAACGCGCGATTCGTTTCCACTCATGGTTATTTTTATTGGGGTTGCAGGACGAGTAGTTGTGAAAAAATAGATGTTAGCAAAAGTTTAACGATTGACAAATAGGTTGGATTTACCCAACGTTTTTAGTCAAAGCTAACTTTGGGCAGAATGCCTTTTTTGGCAGGCTCTAAAAGATTGGATGAGCGAGGCCATATCACTTCGCCCATCGGGCGTGACAATCCAGTGTGAGATGCGGTTGGATTCCGGTTATTAGCAAGAAAATAGATGACAAGAGCCTGTACTAATTTGAGTCAACATGATAGATGTCTGCGCTGCACAGATTTAGTAACTCATCTTCACCCTGGTCAGCTCAAAAATTTTGTGTGAATCAATTCCGATGAATTCAGGTCAAAACTACTTATGGTTTTTAACGGTTCGACGATCGATAAATCGCAGTCCAGCAAACAACGCACTCGTTTAGGGGTTTTGGAGAATTATGGAGAGTACACAATCTACACTTGGAGAGTTTAAACAATCATTAACCAAATAAATGTATTGTAGGCTACAGAATTTTAGGTTTTTTTCAGAAAGGTCGATCGCACCGATCGCACACAACCGCAGGATTCCAGTTTAACAGGGCATGGGGCGCTGAAACACGGGGGCGATCGTACATTTACAGGAGTTACGTAGGGATACTATAATAGTGTGCCAAGAAAGGGCTCTCGCTTTGACGTTGCTGAATTCGGGTATGAAATTTGTAGGGGCAATCCCCCCGTGGTTGCCCCACCGCTGGCGAGGTCAGCTTTGATTCTGCCGCACCACAAAACTTCCCAACACAGTAATGGGGATTTCTATGAATTTAAAATAAAGATATTTAGAGCAATAGTTCAGACAGTTTGAGACGCCGTTTATTGAGAATAAATGAGTAAAATTTCAACTTTTAGTTAAGTGGTTGGTAATCCGAAGACTTCAGAGCATGAGCTAAAAAGCGTTCTGTGTAGTACAAAGCTAATTGATTGCTCGGCCCATTAAAAACTGCATCAAAAGCGTGTTCAGCCCAAGGAATTTCGAGCAAAATAGCTCGTGAAGCGAAGCTATCCCGTAGGGAATCGCCGGTGGAGCGCAATCGTTCGTAGAGCGATCGACCAAACTTAGCCTGAACGATATGGTCGCGACCTGCATAAACCAGTAGAGAAGGGGGAAGATTCGGTTTAATATAATTTATGGGAGAAGCCCGACGGTAAAGCTCATTGAGTTCGTCTGGCGTTCCTCCCAAAAAAGCACGCAAGACGGCTCGAACATTTATGGCATCAGGAAAAGGTGGGTCATTGTATCCCCGGATCAGGTCATTTGGCCCGTAATAATTTACCACTGCTCGAACTGGAAGCACACTAGAATCATAAGCAGTTAGCATTGCTAAATGGGCACCTGCAGACCTTCCCATGAGAGCAATTCGATCGAGATCGATTTCCCAATCACCAGCGTGAGTTTTGATATAGGAAATAGCGGCTTGTACGTCCTCAAGCTGAGCAGGAAATCGATACTTGGGAGCGTGGCGGTAATCAATTGCAACCACACAATAGCCTTGGGCGGCCATGTAGTGGCTGAATTCCTCATTGGAATCGGCAGTGCCTCTCTGCCAAGCTCCCCCGTAGAGCGTGATAATCGCCGGATATTTGCCAATTTGCATCGGCCGGTAAAGGTTTAGTTGCAGTGAAACTCCGTCAGGGTTGGCAAATCCAATAGCCCGATCGATCCTAACGTCTCTGAGGGGAATTCCTCGGAACGCATCTGCTAGGATAAACGGTTGAGGGCGTAGCTGGGCGCGATCGGCTTGAGGAAGGGCTGCTAAATAGTTTTCCCCTAAAACTGCTTGCATTTGGGTAGCTACCGCTGCATTGGCTGCGGGGAACTGAATCAGGGGTAGCAGGCCCAGGATGAGGGCGAACAGGTTACAAATTGACAAAATAATGTAGACTTTGCCTTGATGCCGTTTGAGCAGGTTCAGCAGAAGGGCGATCGTATTGATACCGACCAACCAAGGACTGATTTCGGGTGCTCCTACCGCCAAAGGGTACAGAAACATCGTGGGTGCTGGTAGGATGACCCAGATACTGAGAAATAGTGCGATCGCACTCAGGAACCAAGAAATAAATGGCGAGACTAAGAATACTGCCAATAAAAGTAACTTTTTGCGTTTCTTCTTGTGAATCATCGGATTCTCGCAGCGTAATTTTTAATCAGTTTAAATTAATCTGGCGGTTTTTATTGGTGAGTCGATCGCCTCTGGCATTTTACCAAACCAGCAGCTTCGACTTCATGACATCCTGCGTCGAGCGAAAATGCTTTGTCTCGTTGTATTTTCATCTTTGACATTGTTCGCTATTTGTGGGAATCTTAAGCTGATGTTGTCCCCCTAAACTAGCTGTATGGGCTGTTACTCATTAAAAGTTTGGCTATTATTCCGATTTTGGTAGTTAGACAGAGACAGCACTTAGGCACGGATGTGGAAAAATTGTTTTTTTTACAGATTATTAAAATTTAGGTAAACCTAAAATCGGAACACAATTAAATTGTAGACTAAGTGTATTTCTCAGGTAAAATCGAGTCTAATCCTTTAATTGCTGAGGCATAGTCTCATGCCCATTCCTAAACTTAGTGAAACAACGATCGAGCATCACACCTCTGCCCAATCTCTCAAGCGGGGTGAAGCTTACTATTTAGCTGGCAATGTTACTAGGGCAGTCCGGCGTGGCAATATGGTGCAAGCAGTAGTGGAGGGTTCCGAAGTAGAACCCTACCGTGTTACCCTGCCCTTTGATGATGCCGGATTAGCCTCTACATTATTCTGCACTTGTCCTTACGATAACGGTGGGTGGTGTAAACACATTGTTGCGACGCTGTTATTGTGTATGCGGCAACCAGAAATAATTGAGGAGGGCCCGACACTGGAACAATTGCTCGATCGCCTCAACGATGTACAAACCCAGCAATTAATACAGCATTTAGTAAAAAAAGACCCCTCACTCATTGATGCGATCGAAGGATACATTAACTTAAGTGCTATTCCTGCACCTTCAAACCAACCAACCAAAGCACCCCACCACACCTCCATCGATCCTGCTCCCTTTCGGCAGCAAGTACGACGAATTTTGCGAGAGGCTGTGAGTTATTTCGAGGATGGATGGGAGGAAGAAGACCCGATTACAGAAGAACTTTTAGATGTAATTCAGCGAGCCCAGGAATTCAGCGAACAGGGGGATGGTAACAACGCCTTAGTAATTTTAGAAGCCATCACCACAGCCTGCGTTGAAGATTGGAATGATGTAGAAGAGTTTGGCGCTGAAAATTATGAGATAGCTAACGCTTTGAATGAAGCTTGGACAGAAGCCATTTTGACGGCTCAACTAACTGCGGAAGAAGAGATAGATCTCCAGGTGATGTTAGAAGCTTGGCAAGATGAATGGGATTGTGATTTCAGCATGAGCTTGGAAGCTTTACGCCAAGGTTGGGACGACCCCCTACTCCAACAGGTACTGGAAGGAAACATTACTGGGCAAGGAGTTTGGGCTGGTGACGCACCAAACTGTGCTCGCGACTTAACATTGATTCGCTTGCAAATCCTCGATCGCCAGGAACGCGATCGAGAATACTTATACTTAGCCCAAGCAGAAGGTTGTACTCAACAATACTTGACGATGTTAACTCGTTTGGGGAGAGTAGAAGAAGCAGTGGAAGCTGCGGCTACCCAGATGCAATCAGCAGAAGATGCTTTTGCTCTCGTTCAAACTTTAAAGCAACAGGGAGCCTTGGAACAAGCTCTTAAAATTTGTCAAGCTGGGTTAAATTTGTCAGGTAATTGCCATTACCAACTTGCAACATCGATGAGTGAGCTGGCTGTTGAGTTGGGCGAAGATGAAGTTGCCTTAAATGCTAGAATCCAGATATTTAAAATCGAACCCTCCTTTAGGGATTATAGTTTAGTGAAGGAGTTAGCAAGAGATAGCTGGTCAACTTTGAAAGCAGATTTGTTAGCAACTCTGAAAAGTAATGAAAGTTGGAAGTTTACTGAGGCGAAGGTTGATATTTTTCTTGATGAGGAAATGATTGAAGATGCGATCGCCCTTGCTGATGGCTTGAGTTATTACCAATCAGCACTGATTCACCGAGTAATGGGGGCTGCTATCAGCCACAGCCCCGATTGGGTAATCGCCAATGCTTGTCGGCGTGCTGCATCGATTATGGATCAAGCGAAATCAAGCGAGTACAATCTTGCGATTAAGTGGTTGGAAAAAGCCCGCGCTGCCTATTTACACACTGGGCAAAATCTTCAGTGGTCTGCTTATCTTTCTCAACTGATGCAAGTACACAGCCGGAAGCGGAAGTTGATGGAAATGCTCAAAAGTCCAGATTTAGATTGAGCCTTAAGTTTACCGTAAGCCGAAGTGAAAGCGACCCAACCCAGGATCGAATAAACCTTACTTAATTTTTGCTTTCACGGCCCTGGACTCTACTGTGAATCCTGGAATATCTTGCAGTTCTGTTTCGCTCAAACTGTACTGTTCGCAAACCAAACTCAAACGAGTTCCGGTACTTTTAACAGCGTTGACAGAGTGAGTCAAATCTCCTTGAAAATAGACCAGCGAGTTCGCTTGCGGCTTAATCTGCCCGACTTGCTGTTTGTTGCGCCGCAGTATCAACTCTCCCCCTTGCAAGTTCGGCGGTACTTGCACGTACAAAACGCTGACGGCTGCGGGAGGTTCAACTGTTTTGCAGTACGATCGCAAAGATCGATCAATATGCGGATCGACGCGGGAACCTTCACCCAGCAACAAAGGGTTCAGGTAAAAAGCATTGCATTCCGGCTGTAATGCTTGGTCTAGATAGGGTTTGAACAAGGGAAACCGCCGTTCTACTTCGGCGATTTCCGAACGTTGAAACACCACGGAAAACCCTTTTGTGCCAATGAAATCACGGTTGAGGTTGTTGATTGCTAGATAAGGGGAAGCTAGAATTGCTCCTCGCAAGTCGTTGAGGTAGTCGATCGAGAAAGCGTTAGGATGTTGGCTATAGTATTTCAAGGCACTCAAAAATCATCAAAGTTTAAGGAAACAGCAGATAGAAATGCAGCAATCGCTCAGACTTGGGATTGCTTCGTTCCTCGCGGAAGACATAATAATCTTGATTTCAGTCCGCGTACTTAAGTCAAAGGTTTTTCTTAACTGCGGGCGATCGCCCGGAAGTGTCGAAACCGACTAGCAACGGCAGAATATCAGTATACAGGCGATCGTTGTGGTGATTCGATTATATTGCCAATTCCATTATACATGATGCGGCTCAGCAGCCGATCGCCCATTTATTTCAACTTGTGGAATTGCAGGGGCGGGTCTAATTTCCGCGATCGCATCCGGCCTCTGTTTTATCACTAATTTCTTGAGTTTGCTAGCTGGAAAACAGGTGCGTGTTGGGGCTTTGTCGCAAGCATCTTGCTCAAACAAGCAATCCGTGCATTAAGTCAAAATGCAGGGAGGGCGATCGACTATATCTAACTGGCAATAGAACGTTAATAAAGTTTACAAATAGAGGGCGATCTCAAAAATACCACCAGCCGCAACAGTTACTAAGTAATTATTTCAGATTAAATTAATATTTCACATGGTGAAAAAAGCAAAGCTGCGAGCTAAAATTAAAGAGTAAGTGAAAAAAAACAACTCGCTGAAACGATATGGCAACAACATTGTACGAGAAAATGGGTGGAGAATCAGCCATTAAAGAGATGGTGGATGATTTTTACCGCGATGTTTTGGCTGACGAGATAGTGAGCCATTTCTTCGATCATACAGATATGGAAAAGCAGCGCCGCCATCAAACTGCTTTTATCTCTTATGCCCTTGGCGGCCCCAAGCAATACTCAGGCCGTTCAATGGAGAAAGCACACGCAGGTTTGAATTTACAGCCTGAACACTTTGATGCGATTGTGAAGCATTTGACCGATGCCATCATTGCCCACGGTGCCTCCCAAGAGGATCTCGATGAAGCGCTAGGTAAGATCGCGACTTTGAAAAAGGCTGTTTTGTACAAGTAATATCTACAGTCCCGGACGCATTGGTACATTCATAACCGAGTTTTTGCTCGGAAAATATTGCATAAAGATTTTTAATCGCCGTAAAAAACTACGGTGGTGAAAGTATTGATGCGTAAGTTTTTATCTAGTGAATGCAGCATCGTTGTTGAACACCAATTTCTCATGAAAACACCCAAACAGGTTCTGACAGAGTGGGTAGCAGCATACAATGCACGAGATCCATATATCCTCGCCGCCCTCTACCGCGAAGATGCGACGAACATCCAGGTAGCACTTGGCGAGCCCCTTCACGGGCGCGAAGTGATGCTTGAGAGTTTTATCTCATTCTTTCAGGCGTTTCCAGACAACTGCACCCATATGGAGAATCTGTTTGAAGACGGCGAGTGGGCGATTTTGGAGTGGAGTGGCACGGGTACATTTGTCGGCGAATTTGCTGGTTTTACTCCGACTGGCAAGAGTTATACTCTTCGTGGGTGCGGGTTCTTCCACGTTGTAGATAGTAAAATTCAATTTCAGCGTGGATACTTCGACAAGTTAACGTGGTTCACTCAAATCGGTATACCAATTACTTCGGAAAGTGACGGCGCAGCATAACAATCCTGTTGCAGCTAAGGTGCAGAGTCTTTGCGCTTCGCTTAGATTCGATCGCCGCCCAACACGATCGTTTGACTAGCATTGAAAATGTTATTTTCGATGGGTAAGTAGATATCGCTTTGAGTGCGTTACTACTCCCCGATCGATCGCAGATGATAGAACTTGATATTACTCGTACATTTTATAATTTTGCCGATCGACTTGTCCAGCGCCCTTGAAGCTGTGTTAAACCTCCGGTGGCAAGTCCACGCTGTAGAGAATTTTGCCTTCAAGGTTGTGCAGCGCCACAGTCATCACCTGACTGTCGCCATTAATTTTAACCGTACCAAAGAACTGAAAACCTTTTGTAGGAGGTAGATTTTCTACTTCTGGCAGCGACAAACTTTGGAACTTAACTAAGGGACCAAAAGTATTGTCAAGCTTGTTTGGTCCGTAAGTTCCAGCGTGAAGCGGCCCGGCAACAAACTCCCAAAAAGGTTTAAAATCAGTGAATTGAGCTTGACCTGGATCGTAGTAGTGCGCGGCAGCATAATGCACGTCAGCCGTCAGCCAAACGACATTTTGGATATTGTTTTGCTGGATAAAGCGCAACAATTGAGCAAGTTCGAGTTCGCGTCCTAATGCAGGGCCATCTCCATTGGCGAGGTTTTCAAATTTGCCGCTGTTTTTGCCATCTTCAATCACCAATCCGACTGGCATATCGCTAGCAATTACTTTCCACCTTGCCTTTGAATTCTGCAATTTGTTCTTTAACCAGCTAACTTGGGCATTACCCAAAAACGCCGTTTCTTCACTTGCTGCTGTCTGACGGTTGGTAGTGTTTATTCCTCGGTAGCTACGCATATCCAGCATAAAAATTTCCAGGGAAGAACCGTAATTGAACGAACGGTAAATCCGTTCTGGGTCGTTGGCATCGAAGCGGATCGGCGTATACTCCATAAATGCTTGCTTGCCTCGCGCTGCCAGTAAAGAACTGCTTTTGACTTTGTAGCGGTCATCGTTCATTAGCATCTCGCCGGGATACCAGTTGTTTGTAGTTTCGTGGTCATCCCACTGAACTAGCTGAGGCACTTCGGCGTTGAAGCGCCGGATGTTATTGTCTAGCAGGTTGTAGATGTAATTTCCGCGAAACTCTGTTAAGGTTTCAGCTACTTTTGACTTTTCTTCTGTTGTGATGTTTTGCCAGATGCTACCGTCGTCAAGTTTTACCTCAGATTTAATCGGACTATCTGCATAGATGTAATCGCCAGAATGAATGAAGAAGTCTGGCTTAAGCTGCCTGATAGTTTCATAGATTTTCATGCCGCCCCATTCAGAATTGATACCCCAACCCTGTCCGGCGGTGTCTCCGGACCAGGCAAAAAAGATGTCGCGCTTGCTGTTTGGAGGTGTGCGGAAACTGCCTGTAACGGGGGCGCTGTAGATGTTTGGATCGGCTAAATTCTGGAAGCTGACTCGGTAGAATATTTGCCGGTCGGCTGGTAGGTCAATCAGGTTAATACGCGCGGTGTAATCGCTAGTTTCTAACGCTGCAGGTCCGATGATGCGCTGCACGTTGCCGAAGGAGTCGGCGGTGTCATATTCGACTATCATCCGGGAGGATCGATCGCACCGACTCCAAATCACCGCACTGTTGCCGGTAATATCACCGCTAGCAACACCGTATGGAATGCTGGGGCGCATCCGATCCGAGGTGATAATTGCCGGTGCAGAAGATTGTGCTAACCCAGATTTCGATCGCAGGTTTGCGACAACAATACCGCTACCTACAATTGCCGAACCGAGTAGAAACTGGCGGCGGCTGAGTTGGTCTTGTTTTTTACGTTTCATGGCTACCCTCATCTTTAAAAATACCGAGACTGTACTTCTGCTAATTTGTGATGTACGCAACAATCAGCAAATTCACCGCTGTTCCTGAGACGCCCCGAACTGTGACAAGGAAAACAACTCCCACAGACAAAGGCAGGTTTTCTATCAAGTTTTAGTGTACCCCAAATAAAGGTAGCAGGCGGTCGATGAAAAAGCAACCATCTAGACTACCAAAGCACGATATTAACCATGTGTCTTCGCTTTTTTCTCTGCTAGTGCTTTTCCTAAACCAGCAGCAGCTTCAAAAGAATCATATAAACCTTGAGTAGCTATTTTGTTCTGAACATCCAATGGGATTAAACCTGATTCATTATTCAATAATTCGGCTACCACGAAATTTAGTAGCAACAGTTTATCGGAGTGAGATAACTATTTGAGGAGGGGTAAAATTTAGGTGAGACGCATAAGTTAAAGGTTTAATAAGCTTAGGTTACATCTATTTGAGGTTCTTTAGCTCTCACCTGTACAATACTCCCAGGCGATCGGGTTAATCAGGCGGTGGATCGGACAGATTAGAGATATTGAGGTTTTGGTGCATGAGATTGATCGTTGTAGTTCAGCCTTTTGCCAGATGACAACCCTTAACTTATGAAAGCAAAATCGATAATATTTTCAGTCAGAGTCTATGCCACAATACTTCGGAAAACTCCAAATTACAGAACAGCCTTGGTCAACAATAGGCGCGGTAGAGTCCATAAAGAAAACCGATCGCACCTTTCACTTTAATTGCGGCGAAACTTCCCTAAACCTCAGCATCCTCGCGCCGAATTTGATCCGAGTGCGAATGTCCCCGACAGGTGAATTCAAAAGCCGATCGCACTCAATAACAGTCCCTGACGAAGAGTGGGAAATCACACCATTTGAAGTGCGAGAAACAGACGAAAAAATAGAAATTGAAACAGCACAAATAACGATTTCAGTCAAGCGCGATCGCTTTGCAATCGAATGCTTTGACAAATCGGGAAAACCCTTTGCTAGCGACTGCGATCCTAGTATGGGATGGCGCGCAGGTGCAACCGCAGGCTGGAAGCGCATCGAAGCAGACGAGCACTTCTACGGTTTCGGCGAACGCACCGGCTTTCTCGACAAACTCTCCGAAGTCAAGACAAACTGGACAACCGACTCCCTCGACTACAATTCCCTCACCGATGAAATGTACCAGGCGATCGCATTTTACATCGCCCTGAATCCCGATCGCGCTTACGGCATCTTTTTCAACACTACATTTTGGAGTCAATTCGATATCGGCGCGGAAAAACCGGGGGTTTTGCGGATGGAAACCAGAGGCCCGGAACTCGACTACTACATCATTTACGGCCCGGAACCTGCCCAAATTATCGCCACCTACACGCAGTTAACCGGCCGGATGCCACTTCCGCCAAAATGGGCGCTGGGATACCACCAATGCCGCTGGAGCTACGAATCAGAGGACATTGTGCGGGAGTTGGCGAAGGAATTTCGCGATCGCGCCATTCCCTGCGATGTCATCCACCTCGATATCGACTATATGAACGGCTACCGCGTTTTTACCTGGAGCCCGAAGCGTTTCCCCGATCCCGCGAAACTGATCGCAGACTTGAAAGCAGCGGGTTTTAAGGTTGTCACGATTGTCGATCCCGGTGTCAAGTACGAACCGGAAGGAGATTATGAAGTATTCGATCGCGGTGTGGAGAATGACTATTTCGTCCGCACCGCAGAGGGAAAGCTATTCCACGGTTACGTTTGGCCCGACAAAGCGGTGTTTCCCGACTTCCTGCGGCCGGAGGTGCGCGAATGGTGGGGCGAATTGCACAAAACTCTGACAGATATTGGGATTGCGGGGATTTGGAACGACATGAACGAACCTGCGATCGCAGAACGGCCTTTTGGTGACGGCGGCGAACACATCAGCTTTCCCCTGGATGCACCGCAAGGCCCGGAATCCGATCGCGCTACCCACGCGGAAACCCACAATTTGTACGGGTTGATGATGGCGAAAGCTTGTGCTGAGGGCTTGCAAAAAGTGCGATCTGCCGATCGATCTTTTGTGCTGACGCGAGCGGGTTTTGCGGGGGTTCAGCGTTACTCGTCGGTGTGGATGGGTGACAATCAATCGCAGTGGGAACACTTAGAAATGTCGCTACCAATGCTTTGCAATATGGGGCTTTCCGGCGTGGCGTTTGTCGGTTGCGACATCGGCGGTTTTGCGGGGAATGCAACGGCTGAACTGTTCGCGCGGTGGATGCAGGTGGGAATGCTGTATCCCTTGATGCGCGGTCATTCGGCGATGAGTACGGCGCAGCACGAACCGTGGGTTTTTGGATCTCGCACTGAGAAGATTTGCCGCGAATACATCAATTTGCGCTATCAGTTGTTGCCTTATATTTACACGTTGTTTTGGGAAGCTGCGACGACGGGAACACCGATTTTGCGACCGTTACTATATCAATTTCCGCGCGATCGCACAACTTACCATCTTTACGATCAAGTATTACTCGGCCCGTCGCTGATGGCTGCACCAGTTTACCGGCCTGGCGTTGAGCATCGCGCTGTGTATTTGCCGGAGGGGACTTGGTACGATTGGTGGACGGGTGAATGCTATCAGGGCCCGACGCACATTTTGGCTGATGCACCTTTGGAGAGAATGCCGCTTTACGTGCGGGGCGGGGGCATAATTGCGATCGCACCTGTGAAGCAATTTGTCAGCGAAGAACCGCTTGATTCATTAAAAATGCGAATTTGGCCAGGAAGCGGTGAATGGACGCTTTATGAGGACGACGGACACAGTTTTGAACACCAAAAAGGTGTCTGGGCAACGACTAATTACAAGGTGTATTTGGAAGGGGAAAAAATCATCGTTGAAATTGCCGCGCGCGAGGATCAATTTTTGATATCAGAACGGGAAGTTATTGTGGAAGTTGTTGGCGTTGGCGAACAGCGATTTACAGATGATGGTACGGCGCGGCGTTTGACATTTGGATAACTTTGGCATAAAGCGGTTTATGCTATGGTGGCATTCAGGGCGATCGCTCGATCTGGCAGAGTTTGAGATGGAAAGGGTGATCGCATCCCTCGATCGAGTTCAAAATATAATTATTCATCGACCTATCACTAAAGAGGCTTTCTGATGACTCAAACAATATCCAAGTTAATAACTTTTGACGAGTTTTTGGAAGGGAAGCCAGAAAACGGACATTATGAATTACATAACGGAGTTATTGTTGAAATGCCAAATCCCACTGGTAAACATTCAGCCAGCGCCGGTTTTCAGGCGATAGAGTTTGGGTTAGAAATCAGGCGACTACAACTTCCTTACTTTATTCCCAAGGAATGTACAATTAAATTTAGCGATAACTCTGGCTACGATCCCGATGTAATTGTATTAGATAAACAAGCCGTAGCAGCCAATGATTCTCGATGGGAAAGAGAATCAGTTATTACTCAGGGAAATTCCGTAAAATTAGTTGTTGAAGTTGTCAGCACAAATTGGCGGGATGATTATGGTCACAAAATGATTGATTATGAAGCATTAGGCATTTTTGAATATTGGATTGTAGATTATTTGGGTTTAGGTGGTAGCCGTTATATTGGTTCTCCGAAACAGCCTACTTTATCGGTTTATCAGTTAGTAGATGGTGAGTATCAGATTAAGCTGTTTCGAGGAGATCAAAGGGTTGAATCGGCAGTGTTTCCAGAGTTGAATTTGACCGCAAAGCAAATTTTTAATGGTGGGTAAAAATTAAATAGGACTTACGCACGGGGGCTGGTGAAACCGGGTTTTTCGCCAAAATACTTGTTGTGACCTGCAGATTCGGTAAAAAACCCGGTTTCTTCGATCGGAATGCGTCCAGAACTGTTAAATTTATGCTCGACTATTTATGGATTAGGTTAAAATAATGATTATCTCCCATATAGCTCTTAAAAATTGGCGCAATTTTCAGTCAGTGAATGTTGATTTGCGCGATCGCGTTTTTGTGGTAGGCCCTAATGCTTGTGGTAAGTCAAACTTTCTCGATTCATTGCGCTTTTTGCGGGATCTGGCTAAAGCAGGAGGCGGATTGCAGAAAGCCGTGAGCGATCGAGGCGGGGTATCAAAAATTCGCAGTCTTTATGCACGTCGATATCCAGATGTAGAAATAGAAATTCAGCTTTCCGAATCTAATAATGAAAGTCCCTCATGGAAATATGCCATTGGAATTAAACATAAAAAAGGCGGCAAAAATGAGCCTATTGTTGCCTATGAACGAGTTTGGAAAGGCGACGAGCAAATTGTCAATCGCCCTACTGAAGAAGATGACAAAGATGAGCTACGTCTCACCCAGACTTATTTAGAGCAAATTAATGCCAATGCAGAATTCAGAGAAATTGCTAAATTTTTAGAAGCGATTTTATATCTACATTTAATTCCTCAGTTAGTTCGCCATCCCGAAGCTTTTGCTACCCCTGGACTTTCCGAAGATCCTTTTGGGAGAACTTTTTTAGAGCGAGTTGCTAAAACTCCCGAAAAAACTCGAAGATCGCGATTAAGAAAAATTGAAGATGCTTTAAAGTTGGCTGTCCCACAATTGAAAAACCTCACAGATACCAAAGATGTGATGGGGGTTCCTCATTTGGAAGCTGTTTATGAACATTGGCGGCCAGGAGCGGGAAAACAACGGGAAGACCAATTTTCTGATGGAACTTTACGATTAATTGGTTTGCTTTGGTCTCTTTTAGAAACCGATTCATTATTGTTACTAGAAGAACCAGAACTTTCTTTGAATTCGGCGATTGTTAGCAATTTACCGTCTCTGATTTATCGCCTTCAGCGTCCGAGAAAGCGGCAGGTTATTCTTAGTACCCATAGTGCTGATTTGCTCTCTGATAAAGGCATTGGTGGCGAAGAGGTGCTGCTAATGACACCGACTCCTGAAGGAACTCAGGTAAAACTTGCTTCCAGTAATGAACAAATCAAAATGCTATTAGAAGGAGGTTTAAGCATAGCTGATGCTGCACTTCCTCTTACAGCACCGCCCGCGATTGAAAAACTGAGTTTATTCAAATGACGGATATTCCCATCAATTTAGTGTTTGAGGATGCACTGAGTGAAGCAGTTCTTAAACCAATGCTCAAACAGTCTCAACGTCCTTTTGCAGTGGGACAGTGCTTGAATCAGAGAGGATATGGCAAAATTAAAAAGATTATTTCTGGATTAAATTATGCGGCCAAGGGAATGCCATACTTAGTATTAACTGATTTGGATAATGCAGAATGCCCGTTAGTAATTATTTCGGAGTGGTTAACTCAACCAAAACATCCTAATCTGCTGTTTCGGATTGCTGTTAAAGAAGTGGAAGCGTGGTTACTTGCACATCGAGAGGGCTTTTCCCAATTTCTGGGTATTTCAGTAGACTTGATTCCTGGCGACGCGGATCGAATTCCTGACCCCAAGCAGCTTTTAATCAATCTGGCTAAAAAGTCAAAGAAGCGAAATCTGCGGGAGGCGATCGTCCCCGATCGTAATAGTACGGCAAAAATTGGTAAAGACTACAATGGTCAACTCATCCACTTTGTCAATCAAAGTTGGCAGGTTGCGTCAGCACAGACTAATTCCCCCAGTTTGGAACGAGCTATGAATGCGATCGTAAATTTTCAACCAACCTGGGAAACTTGAGGAGAAAAACCAATACTGTACCCTGTCAATGCTAGGCAAACAGTTAATAAATACTGTTATAATATACCGTCCGGGGATGAGTAGACCCGACACCTACCCACAAACTATGCAACCCATCCAAATTACCACATTCCAAGCTTTGTGGCGCAGCCTGGGCCTGATAATCAAAGCCGCACCAATAGAACTCCGCAATTTAATAATACTCAACATCATCGGCGGTGCTGCCCCCTCTGCCGTGCTATTTTTAGATAAATTAATCATTGATGAAGTATCTCGGTTGCTATCGCAAACCCAAACAGCACAGCCCTTTGCTTTGATGCTTTCCCGGCCAATATTGCTGTGGAGTATTGCCGGAGTCTTAAGTCTCAGGTTAGTCGGCGATGCCCTAGACACAATGGGCTCTTTTGTCTCGACATCTTTGCGCGATCGCGTTCAAGGCTTTGTCGAAGGAAAAGTCATCGAAAAAGTCGCCAATTTCGACGATATTGCCCTCTTTGAAAACCCCGAACTATTAAATATAGTAGAACTAGCCAAAACGGGAGTATTCAAAATACAGCAACTAGCCTTTACCATCAGCATGACAGTCACAGGAATTTTTATATTTATTCCATCGATAGGCCTTGCTGCTGCGATAGCTTGGTGGGTGCCAGTGCTGATGTTAATTTCATCCTGCCCCTCAATTTACATCCAAAGAAAATATAGCAAAATCATCTGGAGAGTTCAAAGAAAGCAAGCTAAAATAACTCGTGAAATGAACTTATCGGCTAGAGTATTGACGGGGGAAGAATACGCTAAAGAATTGCGTTTGTTTGGGTTGCAGGAACTTTGGCTCAAACGCTGGCAGGGTCAGTTTTTGCAGTTTTTTAGCGAGATGCAGCAAATCCGAAAAAAAGGAGCAATTGTTTTACTTTTGTGGTCAGTGTTTAGTAGAATCGGAGTAGCTTTGCCATTTGTTTATGTGGTAATTGGAGCTTTGGGTAGTCGCTATACTTTGGGAGATTTGGCGCTTTATTCTGGTTTGATTGTTCAGGTGGAGCAAAGTTTGCAATTACTTATAGGCAATTATGCTAATTTGTACGATATCTCTCTCGGTGTTAGTCCGATTTTTCAACTGTTAGAACTCAAACCAGAATTGCAGTCTCCGCTTGTGGATGTGGCATCTCGCCTGCCTAGTTTACCAGATGGCGGGCAAGATTCCTCCCCCACAAAAGATAAAATTGGCATCGAGATTAAGGATTTATCTTTTTGCTATCCCGGTAGCAATAAAAGCACGGTTGAAGATATCAACTTAACGATTAATCCGGGTGAAATGCTAGTGCTTGTTGGTGAAAATGGCGCGGGTAAAACCACCCTTGGCAAACTCCTCGGTCGCCTGTACGACCCGACAAGTGGTACGATCGCCTGGAATGGCAAAGATTTGCGATCGTACTCTCTAGCATACGTGCGATCGCGCATCGCCGTAGTCATGCAAGATTACGCCCGTTTCCCCTCCACAGTCCGCGAAAACGTCGGTTTCGGCGACTTGCTTTCACTGTCGGATGACACCGCAATTAACGAAGCCATTTCCGAAGCAGGAATTGCAGCTAAAGTCAACAGTTTAGAGCAAGGTTTAGAGACACCGTTGGGGAAACAATTAGAAGACGGCATCGACTTATCGGGGGGACAGTGGCAAAGAATTGCGATCGCCCGCGCCTTAATGCGGCTTTCTACAGCCGAAGTGCTCATTTTTGACGAACCCACTGCCGCCCTCGACCCCAAGACAGAACACGAAATTTATAGCATCTTTCGCCAAATAGCCGCCGGGAAAACCACGATTGTCATCAGTCACAGGTTGGGATTGGCCAAAATTGCCGATCGTATCGCCGTCATGGAAAACGGTAAAATAGCAGAAATAGGAACTCACGACGAATTGATCGCATCAAACGGAATTTACTGCTCAATGTTCACACGTCAAGCTAGTAGTTATATTTAGAGTTAAACACACAGTCCGACAGGGGTTTTAAACCCTCGGCGGACTTGTGGGTTAGCGTGGGGAATTTGGCGCGGGTGATTGTGATAAATTATCGCGGATTGGCGATCTAATTTCTCTCCTTATGTGGCGAGAAACCGAGTTCCTGCGACAATTTTCAGTGGAGTACGAGAAATCTCGGAACAAACCCGGTTCCTGGGATGATTGTGCGAGATAGATTTATCAGAGATTAATCTCATTTGTTTTGTGGCAAAGTCTCGATCCCCCCTAGCCCCCCTTAAAAAAGGGGGGACAAAAGTCAAATACAAATTCCCGCTTCTTAACCAAGGGACAAAAGTTCGATTCAAAGTCCCCCTTCTTAAGGGGGATTTAGGGGGATCTAGGCTTCGAGGTAAAGCAGAGATACCTGTTTTACTGCTGAATGCGCTCTTTTTGAGAAAATTGTCGGAAAGTGCGATCTATAATAAAACCAACCTAGTTGGCGATAATATCAACGATGGAAACTATAACTCTCAACTTACCTGCCGCCGTCGCTTTAACCGACGAACAATTTTATCAATTGTCCATCGCTAATGAAGAGTGGCGATTAGAACAAACCCCCGAAGGAGAACTAATTATTATGCCTCCAACAGGCGGCGAAAGCGGCATCAGAAATTCCGATTTGACTACAGACCTAAATTTGTGGAATCGTCAGACTCGATTGGGAAAAGTCTTTGACTCTTCCACTGTCTTTCAATTACCCAACGGTGCGAAGCGTTCCCCTGATGCTGCTTGGGTACTTCTAGAACGTTGGGAAGCATTATCCGCAGAAGATAAGCGCAAATTTCCTCCCCTATGCCCGGACTTTGTAATAGAATTGCGATCGCAAAGTGATTCCCTAGAAACATTGCGGGCTAAAATGCGGTATTATCGAACTAACGGCTGTCGCTTAGGTTGGCTAATTGACCCCCAAACGCCTTTAGTAGAAATCTATCGGTTGTCTGAAGATGTAGCAGAAGTTATTAATTTCTCTTTTGACCAACCGCCTACACTTTCGGGTGAAGATGTACTTCCCGGATTTCTTCTAGATCTTACACCTATTCTCAATCCTTGAATCTAGATCCAGAACTGTCGCCCAAGTGGCGAGAAACCGGGTTTCTGCGACAATTTGGGTTGAGTACGAGAAATAAGGGAAGAAACCCGGTTTCTGAGATGAGCCTCCATCCACAAAAATGATGAGCAATTATCTCCCCGTCAACGTATCCGCATAAGGATCTGGCAAAGCTTGCTGCACCTCCAAAAGCGGCAAAGGATCTCCAGTCAACGGTTGGCTAATCAAATTTTTTTTTACCCCATCCCCCTTGCGATCGCGCTCTTGCAAATGCGATAATTCCTCTTGATAAACCGCAAGAATCCGCGCCAAACTCGCCGCCAAATCATCCCAATTATCATCTCCTCCCAACTTCTCAGAAATTCCCTCAAATAACTCTCCCGCTTGCCTTTTTTGAACATAAGCTTTCAAAAGCTTTCCCGACTTTTGCAAAACGGCCTGATAAATATCCCCATCAGACCACCACAGCCCCTGTTGACTCAGCAGCCAAGTCAAAATATACTCGCGAGCGTGTTGCTCCTTCACCCAGGCCGCGAGATACTGCAAATCTTCCATAGTTAAAACAGTCTCCTCAATTTTCCTCAAAATGTCCGCTTGTTTGTATCTACCGTTACCGCGATCGACATAATACCTGCCTTATCATCACCTGCCCGCGTCATTAATATCCCTTAAATCTTAAAAAAACCCTACTGATTTACCAAACAGCAATTCTGAGAATATAAAAATAAACCTAAACCTCCTAGGTCTATTGTCCAATACTTTTAGTCCACCGGAAAGCGGTACACCCCGCCTCGCTTTCCTCTCTCGCAAACCTATCATCAAGCGGGAACAACCAGCGGGTTATTAGCATGACAAAGCAAAATTTTGGTTTAATCGGTCTAGCAGTGATGGGCGAAAACCTAGCGCTCAACGTCGAAAGCAGAGGCTTCTCCGTGGCTGTATACAACCGCACCGCAGCCAAAACCGACGACTTCATGGCCCTACGCGCCCCCGGCAAGAACATTGTAGGCACCAAGACTCTGACAGAATTCGTCGATGCCCTAGAAACCCCACGCCGAATCTTAGTCATGGTGCAAGCTGGGAAACCCGTAGATGCGGTCATCGACCAGCTCAAACCCATGCTGTCACCGGGCGACATGATTATTGACGGCGGCAACTCGCTCTACGACGACACCGAACGCCGCACCAAAGATTTAGAATCGATGGGGCTGGGATTTGTCGGCATGGGCATCAGCGGCGGCGAAGAAGGCGCGCTGAATGGTGCTAGCTTGATGCCCGGTGGCACCCGCACTGCTTACGGTCTACTAGAGCCAATTCTCACCAAAATTGCGGCTCAAGTAGATGACGGCCCCTGTGTCACATTCATCGGCCCCGGTGGCGCCGGCCACTACGTGAAGATGGTTCACAACGGTATTGAGTACGGGGATATGCAGCTCATTGCTGAAGCCTACGATTTGCTCAAAAACGTTGGTGGATTGAACGGCCAGCAGTTGCAGGAAGTTTTTGCCGAATGGAATACCACAGACGAGCTCAACTCGTTTTTGATTGAGATTACGGCTAATATTTTCAAGTACATTGATCCGGAAACTAAGCAACCCTTAGTTGAGGTAATTATGGACGCAGCCGGTCAAAAAGGCACCGGCCGCTGGACTGTTATGAGTGCTTTAGAATTGGGCGTGAGCATTCCCACAATTATCGCCGCTGTGAATGCCAGAATCATGTCTTCTTACAAAGACGAGCGGATCAAAGCTTCCCAAGAACTTACGGGGCCTAGCGGCAAGTACGAAGGCGATACTAAAGAGTTTGTGAATAAAGTCCGGGATGCGCTTTACTGCTCGAAGATTTGCTCCTACGCTCAAGGCATGGCGCTGTTGAGCGCGGCGTCGAAGTCGTACAATTACGACTTGAGTTTGAGCGAAATTTCCCGAATTTGGAAAGGTGGCTGTATCATTCGGGCTGGCTTTTTGGACAAGATTAAAACAGCTTTCAAAGATGACCCCACGTTGCCGAATTTGCTGTTAGCGCCGGAGTTCAAACAGAGCATTCTCGATCGCCAATCAGCTTGGCGAGACGTGTTAGCTACTGCTTGCCAACTGGGGATTGCAGTGCCAGCCTTTAGCGCCTCGCTCGACTATTTTGACAGCTATCGGCGCGAAAGATTGCCGCAAAACCTCACTCAAGCTCAGCGGGATTATTTCGGGGCTCACACCTACGAACGCACCGACAAACCGCGCGGTGAATTCTTCCACTCTGAGTGGACGCAGACTGCTAAAGAGTCGCTGCAAACTGGTAGTACGGACTAATTAATTTTTGTAGGGTGCGTTTCGGCGCACCTTACTAATTATTCTGGGTCGCAAATTTTTTTGAGGTTTTTTTTCGAGATAGTTTTTAATATATTCGTCGTTAAAGAGCGATGGCGTCGTTTGTAGTAATCTATGTAATTTTATGAAACCTTTTAGAGTAAAAGCCGCTACAGTTTTCGGTGTGATTGCAACATCGGTATTGGATACATTGAAAGAGGAAGAGTCAAGAAAACGTTTATTAGATAGTGGTATTCTGGAAGTAGATGAAATGACAGGAAAAGAGTTTGAAAATTTTCTATATTTTTATTTTATAAACTTTGGTTATAGTGTTACTTTAACTCAAGATAGTCAAGATTATGGGGCGGATTTAATTTTATACAAAGATGGAGCAAAAACAGTGGTTCAAGCGAAAAGAAGCAAAAATCCCGTTGGGATTAAAGCGGTTCAAGAAGTAGCCGGAGCCGTCAGACATTACAACGGAAATAAAGGAAGAGTCATCACCAACAACAGATTTACTGAAAATGCTTACAACCTTGCTGAATCTAACGACATAGAGTTATGGGATAGAAAAAGACTCATCGAATTCATCCTGACAGCTAAGAAGTGCAAATAATTTATCTACCCAAGTAAGTTATATATAAAAGATGCAATGCTTTCCCGGTATCTTTAATTTCACTTATTCATCATGTTACAAATTTCTAATACTGTGTTCATTCCTGATCGCGAAATCGAGATTAGTGCGATTCGCTCTCAAGGCGCGGGGGGGCAAAATGTAAATAAGGTGGCGAGTGCGATTCACTTGCGCTTTGATATCCCAGCTTCCTCATTGCCCGATCGCTACAAGGAGCGTTTGTTGCAAATCAACGACCAGCGCATCACCTCCGAAGGTGTGATTGTCATCAAGGCTCAGGAACACCGCAGCCAGGAACAAAACCGGGAGGAGGCTTTGAGACGGCTGCAAGAACTGATTAAAAGTGCGATCGTCATACCGAAAAGGCGCAAACCCAGCAAAGCAACTCGTAGTTCCCAGCGCAAGCGTCTCGACAGCAAAACCAAGCGAGGGCAGATTAAAGCTTTGAGAGGGAAAGTCACGGATTGAGCGATGAAAAGTCGATCGGGCTTCTGAGTTTTTAGTTATAGCCTTAGTATTTTCCGGGCTTGGGTGCATGACTCAAACCCATTTCCCTAGACATGGACGAACCCCTGCAGGTTAGTTGTCGTTCGGTGAGGGCTCACGACTTGGTAAGTCATCGGGAATTTTGGTTACGTCTAATCCTAAAAGCTCAAACATAGTTTTTAGAGAAACCTGGTACAGGTTAGCCAGTGCAGCTACGTTTTCAACAGTTGGCAGGGACTTTCCTGATTCCCAGTCAGCTTGCATCCGCTCAGAAACGCCGATATGTTGTTTGACTTGAGGGCGGGTTAGACCAGCTTGTTCTCTGAGAAGCCTTAATGGAGACTTTTCCTTTTCTTGCGAATTTTCTGCCACAATACATGAAGCTTGTTTCACGGCTTCTAGCTTCTTGACCTCCGCCGAAAGATGAAGTACACTTAATGCTTGTAGGTCATCGGGAATTTTGGCTACGTCTAATCCCATACATCTAGCAAGTGTTTTTAGAGGTACGCCTAGCTCGCGCGCCAGAGCAATGACGCGATCGAAGCGAGGAATGGATTCCCCTCGTTCCCAATCGCCAATAATGCGAATTCCTACCCCCATTCGACGACTAAGTTCAGGTTGGGTCAAATTTGCACTTTCTCTAAGGTTTTTCAAGGTTATGGTTTCTTGATCTTTAGCTTCCATCAATTATAGCAGTTAATTGCTAGCAAAATAGTGCTTGACAAAATTGAAATCTGGCACTAAACTGCTAGTAGATAGGCAAAACAAAGGCAACCGGGCGAGCCTCCAAGGTCAAAATGCAGGTTTGAAGAACTGCCTTATTTGTAGCGTCTATCAATTGTGCTTGCATACCCAAGCGTATTTTCGGGGGTTGGGCGCATACCTCAAGCCCCTTTTTTCTCAACGCCGAGGAGGTGGTGCTATGTAAAAGGTCGATCGACCTCACAAGACAGCCCAACTCAAAATTGTATCAAAGATCTAGACCAAAACTTCAACTTTGCGATCGCACAACTTCCGTGCTATCGTGCCCTTTCTCGAACCATTCCAGATCATGTCCACATCAATTGACAACTTCTACCTAGGCGATGTCGCCTCCAACTTTCACTTTGCAGGCCCGCTGCTAGACTTTGAAGAAGAAATCCAGAATCAATCTCCCTTTCACGATTTAGACTACCTGACAGGCGAAATTAAAAGGGGATTCCTAGACTACGTGCGTCAAGGAATCATGCTGGACGCGATCCGAAAGCTGCGATTGTACAAAGACAAGTTCAAAACTTTTAAAAGTTACTGCGAACAAGCATTAGGTAGGCAGTATTTTTACTGCACACAAATTATCAAAGCTGCGAGTATTTGCCTGCGCTTAATTAAAGCCGGATTTGAGATTTTGCCTAGCTGCGTTGCTCAAGTTGTTCCTTTGTTCAAACACGCAATTACCGACCAATATGGCGACTGTCGTTTACAGGAAAAGTGGCAAGAAGTTGTCGATGTCATACCAAAAGAAAGGATTACCGCAGTAACTATTGCCGAAACCGTTGACAACAATCCCAACCTCCGGCTCAAACAAATTCGCATTAAAACCGACACCTATGCCCTTTTAACGAAAAAAGCAGCCGCAGCCGGACTGTCAATTTCGGAATTTTTGGCAAGGTTGGTTGGCGAATACAATCCCAGCAATTTAGAGCAGCCAGCGGAACATACTCCCGAACAAGAGGAGATTTTAGACCAATTAGACGCGGAGTTTAAGAAGCCGGCCACGGAACAGACTTCAACTTCTGCCCCAGGAAAAGTTAAGTCTAAAGGTTTTGGAGTCAAAGTTGAGCCTAAAGGTGGTAAAAGGGAAGTGAAGGCGAAAACTTCGGAAAGGGAAGTTAAGGCAAAAACTTCGGAAGGTGAAGTTAAGTTCAAAAATCGGCAAACTGAAATCCAAGCCGAGAAACAGTCGAATTCATTTAATGAGAAAAATCATGAAGTCATCTGCCCAAAATCCAATCATGCGTCAACTGAAATTAATGGAGGCTCAACTGAACGAAATTCAGTGCCACCTTATTAAAGCCAGTGTGTTGAATTGGTGGCAAATAGTTTTGCCTGACGGACAGAAAATTGCGATCGAACACGCGGGCGGCGGACACTGGGTTTTTCGGGCGAACGGGCTTGAGAAATCTCATCCAGAAGTGCGGCTAGCAGTGTTGAAGGCGATCGCCCAAGGCTGTCACAGGTAAGTTACGGCTAAGGACACGGCGCAGTGCCGTGTCCTTAGATCGACTGGCGATCGGATTTGATATGAGTTGGGGATGTAAGCTGTTAGTCATTTAAATTTATTGCCTCAACCCCTTGCAGTATGGGGTCTGGCCCCTGGGGGGGTGACAAAGATGCCTAAGAGATAGACCGAATCAGGGTTGCAGCCCGCATACCTTGTTGGTAAAAGCGG
>NZ_JAUBPW010000036.1:0-63544 GCF_036700965.1 Microcoleus sp. Pol8_D6
ATGCTTTCATTAGGTTTGATTACACAATGATATTTCATTATTATTGATTGTACCTCATTACAGCGGGAACCGCTGTAGGAAAGATGCAAAGCTTTTTAAAGTCTCCGTCCTGAGTCTGCGAAAGAATGAATCCGGGGGCTTATGACCACATTACTTTCGGTCAGTCGATTGTAGATTTAAAACTTTTTCCATAGAATTAATGATGAGAGGCTTGGCGATCGCCCGCGTTCGACGGGCGTCCTCGAACACAAAAAACTCGCGCCCGCTTGCGAAAAGCCCCGTATGCCGAAAATTTTGGATTGGCCTAGAGAAATCAAACTAAACTAAATCTATCTAAAGACGTAAAAAAATACCTTAACCCCCGGCAGATGGAATACTTTAAGGTTAAAAAATTCCAAATTTCACCGTATTTAGCAGCTATTTCGGTATCAATAGCAATTTTGGTCGGAGTTGGCATTTTAGATCGATCTGAACAGCGGCGGTTTTTTCACTACAACCGCGCTACCACGCTCGATCGCCTCAGCACAGTGCGTTCTAAGCTGGAAGGATCTTTGAATTCTCGCCTGTTTTTGATGCGGGGTTTGGGGGCTTACCTTTCCAATAACCCAAACATCACCGAAGCCGAGTTTACAGCGACGGCGAGAATTCTGGTGGGACAGCAACCGGGCATTCGCGCCATCACTTTAGTTAAAGGCACGACGGTCGCTTACATTTACCCGCGGGAGGGAAATGAAACGGTGATCGGGGTTGACTTGACGGCGCTACCCGAACAGCGGCAAATGGTCCAAGAGGTCATCCGAACCAGAAAAACTTTGCTTGCCGGGCCCGTGAAATTATTGGAGGGGGACGAGACTTTCATCAGCCGATCGCCGATTTTTCTCACACCCTCCGGCGCCGAGCCTGAAACAGGAGTTTACTGGGGCTTGACAGGTTTGATCATCGACAAAAATTCCCTGATTGAGGAAGCAGGACTCAACGACTCCTCAGCGAAGCTGCAATACGCTCTGCGGGGCAAAGACGGGAAGGGAGCATCCGGCCCTGTGTTTTTCGGTGACGGGTCAATTTTTCAGCACAATCCCGTGCTGCTGGAAGTGACTTTGCCCAACGGTTCCTGGCAGTTGGGAGCAATTCCGGCGGGAGGATGGGCTGCGAATTCGCCGTTTCGGGGCTGGCTGCTTTTTGGAGGTGGCTTGCTGGCACTTTTGAGCGGGGCGGCGGTTTTTAACTGGGTGTACGGCCGTGCGAAACTGCGATCGAGCGAAGTTAAGTATCGGCAATTAGTTGAGAATGCTAACAGCATGATTGTGCAGTTAGACAGTGAAGGCAAGATTACTTTTTTTAACGAGTTTGCTGAAACTTTTTTCGGGTATTCAGAAGCAGAAATCATCGGCAAAAGTGCGATCGGCACAATTATACCGAAAACAGAGTTATTTGAAAGTGACCTCGCGACAAAGATTCGAGACTGTTTGGCACAGCCGCAAAAATACTTCCAAAACGAAAATGAAAACATCCGCAGCAATGGAGAAAGGGTGTGGATAGCGTGGACAAATAAACCTTTACTAGATGCGAAGGGAAATGTGGCAGGACTGCTTTGTATCGGGACGGATATTAGCGATCGCAAACAAACTGAAATCGCTCTACAAGCTTCTGAATCGGAACTTCGAGCTTTGTTCGCTGCCATGAACGATGTAATTTTTGAGTTCGATATTGAGGGACGGTTCCTGAAAGTTGCCCCGACTAATCCCCAATTATTGTACAAAGAGACGGCGGAATTTGCCGGTAAAAAAATTAACGATTTATTCGCTCCCGAAAAGGGAGAATTTTTTCTGGAGCAAATTCGCACCGCCTTCGCTACAAATAAAACCTGTACTTTTGAATATCACCTGGAAATTGCCAGCGTACAAAAGTGGTTTGCAGGTACCATTTCGCCAATGAAAAAAAACACGGTTCTGTGGGTTGCCCGCGACATTACGGAGCGCAAGCAAGCTGAAAATTGGTTAACCGGTCAAAAACAAATTTTAGAAATGATTGCTAAGGGCGCTCCTCTTGGCGATACTTTAAATACCTTAGTTGAAATTATGGAGCTGCAATCTAGAGATGTCATCGGTTCGATATTGCTTCTAGCCCCAGACGGCAAACATTTACTCCACGGAGCCGCGCCCAGTTTACCCGACAGTTACAATGCGGCTATTCATGGCAGACCCATCGGCCCGGAGGTAGGCTCCTGCGGCACTGCTGCGTTTACCCGCCAACAGGTGATCGTTACAGATATTGCCAGCGACTCTTTGTGGGAAAATTATCGAGATTTAGCCTTGAGTTTTGGACTGAGAGCTTGCTTGTCTACTCCTATTTTCTCATCTCAGGCTCAAGTTTTGGGAACTTTTGGAATGTATTATTCCCAACCGTGCCACCCCCCAATTGTTGATCTGCAATTGATAGAAGCGGCGATGAATTTAGCAGGAATTGCGATCGAACGCAACCAGGCAGAAGAAAGTCTCAAACAGCTCAATCAAGAACTAGAAAATAGAGTCAAAGATAGAACTGCTCAATTGATGCAAACTGAAGAACGCTGGCAGTTAGCACTCAAAGGCAACAATGACGGCATTTGGGACTGGAACTTGCAAACAGGGGAACTATTCCTGTCCGATAGATTTAAAGAAATAACTGGATACGAACACAGCGAAACTCTCGATTACTTTGACGAATTGAACAGGGGTACGCATCCCGACGATTTAGCCTTAGTAATGCAAGCTCTCCAAGACCATTTAAACAAGAAAACGCCACATTACATCATCGAATACCGCTGCTGGTGCTACAACAGCGCCTACAAATGGATATTGAGTCGGGGACAAGCTTTGTGGGACGCATCTGGAAAAGCAGTCCGCATGGTTGGTTCAATTACTGACATTACGGAGCGCAAACAAGCAGAGGAAGCACTACGGGAAAGCGAGGCAAGATTCCAAAAGCTGTCGGGTAATGTGCCGGGAGTAATTTATCAATTTGTATTGCGTACAGATAGCTCTTTCAGTTTCCCTTACATTAGTCCGGCTTGCCGAGAAATGTTTGAGCGAGAAGCCGAAGCTGTTATGCAAAATGCGGCTTTGATTACAGATTTAATTCATTCCGATGACCGCCAAAATCATGACGAATCCGTTGCTATTTCATCCCAAACTTTGCAACCTTGGCACTGGGAAGGACGGTTCGTACTACCTTCCGGCAAAATTCGATGGTTTCAGATAATTTCGCGTCCTGAAGCTAAAGAAAACGGTGATATTATTTGGGACGCCATCGCCGTTGATGTTACGGATCGCAAACAAGCTGAGTTAGCTTTGCAAGAAAGTCAGCAGTTCATTCAAAAAGTAGCATCGGCTACTCCCGGTATTTTGTATCTCTACGACTTGGAAGAACAGCGAAATATCTACACTAATACTTCAATGATCCAGCTTTTGGGCTATACCAGCGACGACATTACAGCGATGGATTCGTCACTGATGCCTCAGTTAATACACCCGGAAGATTTGCCTAAAATTGTGGAACATCACGCCAGCTTTGCAGGAATTGAAGATGGCGAAACTAGGGAAATTGAGTACCGGGTGCGGGCAGTAGACGGTCAATTGTTGTGGCTGCAAAGTCGCGATACTATTTTTAGTAGGAATGGGGAGGGTCAGGCTAAGGTAATAATTGGAGTTTCCCAGGATATTACGACTCGCAAGCAAGCAGAGGAAGCACTGCGACAAAGCGAGGCGCGAGAAAGAGAAAAAGCTCGAGATTTAGAGTCGGCGCTCCTGGAATTGCGCTCTACTCAAACTCAGCTCATTCAAACTGAAAAAATGTCTTCTTTGGGGCAATTAGTTGCCGGGATTGCTCACGAAATCAATAATCCAGTTAACTTCATTTACGCTAATATTGATTATCTCAACCAGTATACAAAACAGTTGCTCGATCTGGTGAGTCTTTACGAACAGGAGTATCCCAAACCTAATTCACAAATTGTCGATCGCATTCAAGAGATTGATTTGGACTTCATGGCTGAGGATTTAAGAAAACTTGTGGGCTCGATGCAGGTAGGAACCGAGCGCATCCGGCAAATTGTTTTGTCCCTCCGAAATTTCTCGCGGCTGGACGAATCGGCAATGAAGCCGGTCGATATTCACGCGGGAATTGAAAGCACTTTGTTAATTTTGCAGCACCGCTTGAAGAGTCGGGAGAGTCGCCCGGAAATTGAAGTAGTTAAGGAGTTTGGAAAACTGCCACTGGTGGAGTGCTATGCGAGCCAACTGAATCAGGTGTTTATGAATATTATTGCTAATGGAATTGATGCTATTGAAGAACAATATCACCAGTTATCGGTTCCACAATCAGAGACAAAGAGTGGACGGATTGCTATTTCCACAGGTGTAACTCCCCAGAACACTGTTAGGGTAGAAATTTCGGACAACGGTACGGGAATTCCCGAAGGGATAGTCGATCGCATTTTTAACCCGTTTTTTACTACAAAAGCTGTGGGGAAAGGTACGGGTTTGGGAATGTCTATCGCGCACTCGATTGTGGTGGAAAAGCACCAGGGCAAGATTGACTGTATTTCGTCCATAGGATGCGGAACAACTTTTAAGATTGAGATTCCGATCGACAAAGTGGATAAATAGTAGGGTGCGCCAGTCGATTTGAGACTTGAGATTTGAGATTTGAGAATTAACTCCACAGTGGTAGGGTTCGTCAGTCGATTTTAGATTTAAGATTGAGTCCACACTGCTAGTATGCGTCAGCAGTTATTGATTTTCAGGCGCGCCGCGATAAGCTGACGCACCCTACAAGTTAACGACTAAAATAGACTGAAGCTGCTAACGAAGCGGTGCTGCATCAAACCTTTAATTGTATAAAAATTGACATGATGGGATTAATCCTGGAAGCCCTGCAAGCAATGGGACACAATGTCCGCTGGATGTCTTGGAATTTGTTTTTGGGTTTAGTACCGCTGGGCCTGAGTTTTTGGCTGTTCCGCAAACCTCGATCACGCTGGCTGCTGTGGGGTACGGGCATTCTCCTGGGCGCTACTTTTTTGCCCAGTATGCGCCATGTTTTAGGCTATCTGAAGCACATTGTGCAAGATGTGGGCAAAACTTACGTTTTGGGGGCGATCGCCATTACACTCGCATTGATGGCTGTAGACATCTGGGTACTGCGGCAGCGCGGAGTTCGCTCTCTTCGATGGTGGGTCGGCTTTTTCTGGTTTATCGCATTCTTACCCAATGCGCCCTATGTTTTAACTGATATCATTCACCTGATTCGCCAGATTAAAGAGGGGAACTCGGTGTGGACTGTGACTCTAGCTTTGATCCCACAGTATCTGGCGTTTATGCTGGCCGGGTTTGGGGCTTACGTGCTGTCGGTGATGAATTTGGGTTACTATTTGAAGCAACAGGGTTGGAGTAAATTTATCCTGGCAACGGAGATAACTATACACGCACTTTCGGCGATCGGCATTTATTTAGGGCGATTTATCCGCTTCAACACTTGGGACATTCTGACTAACCCCGATGCGCTAGTTAACACAGTAATGAACGATTTGATAGGCAAGCGTCCGGTTTTAGTAATGGCTGTCACTTTTCTAGTAATTGCTGTTTTGTATTGGCTAATGAAACAAGTAATTTTAGGGATTAGCCAACGATTTTACAGCAGTAAGTTGCAGTCGGACTTGGCCGGCGATAGCGCAACTTCTTCGAGCTAGAGCGATTTGAGATTTGAGATTAAAGAATTGATTCAACAGATGAATCTCAGAGCGTGAACTAATTTCCTAAGTTTTTTTTTCCCACCCGTTAACTCGGAAAACAAGTTTCCGTCTGTGGGTGAGACAAATTTTTTCGCCAAACTCCCAAATAAATTACGGCTGCATTTTGTCACAAAACTTGATATGTTAGAACAGTCAAAGTAGTTTTGTAAACAGCAAAGATGAATCGATTTGACCGTCACTTGTGGCAGAGATTTATTGCGATCGCCCAACCTTACTTTTATCCTTTAGAGCCTGGGGGAGGCAGAATCTTTTTAGGATTAGTAGCGCTGTTGTTGATATTTCTCTTCGCTGCGATGTTTGTGTTCGTCAGCGCTGTATGTTTGGGTACTCAAGTCTTATTCCCAGAGGCTTTTAATGGAGTTGCGGCTGGTTTAGCTACTTTAATCAAAGGAATTATCTACTCACCGAAAATTGCGATCGTTGGTTTAATGCTAATCCTCCCGCTAGCTGCTTTTGTCTTTTTTAGAAGCAAGTTGATACCGCGCTGGAAACAGTGGATTATGTTAGCTCTGCTGGTATTTTTGTCGCTGTCTGTTAGCGGAATTAACGTAATTATTAGCTATATTAGTAATTTTTTCACGACAGCGCTGGCTGAAAAAGATCAGATTACTTTTTGGCGGTTTATGTGGGTTTATGCTGGAGTTTTTATTATCGCTACCCCGATAGTTGTTATTTATGAGTATACCCAAGATAAACTGGGATTATACTGGCGAGAGTGGATGACTGATAGTTTCCTGGGTAGTTATTTTCAAAACCGCGCTTATTACGAAATCAATTCTCAGAAGAAAATCGACAATCCCGACCAGCGGATTGCTGAAGATATCAAATCTTTCACTAGCACAAGTTTAGAGTTTTTGCTGCTGATATTGGGGGCAATTATCGATATTATTTCTTTTACCGGCATTCTGTGGTCTATTTCCAAAGGTCTTTCGATCGGACTAATTATTTACGCTGTCTTTGGCACGACAGTCATGATATTTTTTGGCAAAAAGTTAATATTTTTGAACTTCAATCAGCTCTCCACAGAGGCTGACTTTCGCTATGGATTGGTTCACATTCGGGATAATGCAGAATCAATTGCTTTTTACCGGGGAGAAGCACAGGAATCGGTTCAGGTAAAACACCGATTTTTAGCAGCAGTTCGGAACTTTAATTTCCTAATTGGTTGGCAGCGAAGCCTGGGATATTTTAGAGTTAGCTATAGATATGCAACTTATATTATCCCCTCTTTATTCTTGGCTTCTATCTACTTTGCGGGTGAGATCAGATACGGCGATATCACTCAAGCTGAATTTGCTTTTCGTCAGGTTTCAGAAGCATTTTCTTTGGTGGTATATAGGATTGAAAGTTTGAGTTTTTTTGCGGCCGGCATTAATCGTTTAGCCACGTTCAATGAGGCTCTAAGAGATGAAAAAAGTGCTGTAAAACTAGACTTCAGAACAATCGATACAGTTATAAGTTCGCCATTGACACTGGAACACGTTACTTTAGATACTCCGCAGCATCAAAAGACTTTGATTAGGGATTTGTCGGTAGCCGTGTCGCCCGGTGAAGGACTGTTAATTGTCGGTCAAAGCGGTGCTGGGAAGAGTTCTTTGCTGCGGGCAATTGCGGGATTGTGGGAATCGGGAACCGGCCGTTTGGCGCGGCCGGAATTGGAGGAAATGCTGTTTTTGCCACAGCGTCCTTATATGATTTTGGGGAGTTTGCGATCGCAACTTCTCTATCCTAACAGCAGCAGCGAGGTTGATGAAGAAAAATTGCGCCGCGTTTTGGCATCAGTAAACTTAGCAGATTTGCCGGACAGATTGGGCGGTTTTGAGGCAGATTTAGATTGGGGTGAGATTTTGTCACTGGGAGAACAGCAACGTTTAGGTTTTGCTAGATTGTTATTGACGGAACCGAAATACACTATTTTAGATGAGGCGACCAGTGCTTTGGATTTGAAGAACGAGCAACATTTATACGAGCAGTTGCAAGCCACTAAAACTACGTTTGTGAGTGTCGGCCACCGATTGAGTTTAGTGAAATATCACCAGCAGGTTTTGGAACTTCTGGGCGATGGGAGTTGGCGGCTGCTTTCGGCCCAAGAATACCGCGCTAGTGCGACAAATTTTAGCTGATACAGCCCTGCTTTCAAGAATTGTGAATTTACCCGGTTGTTGGTTCGCGGTGGGTTGTGGTGCGGTTGGAAATTTATGGTTGGGTGCTATAAATTAAGCGTCGCGCCTCCACTCTACAATAGGTTTTAGTGGTAGGGCAATAGCAACAATTAATGCAGATTAACTCCCTCCTTTCTCATACCATCTTAGATTAAAGGATTAAAGAATTGAGAATGACTGATTGTGTATTGGTTTGGAGCACAGGTCTAGAGTTGCATTTTTTTAAACTGGTATCACAATCGATAATTGGGTATAAATATCTAAAACTGCCCAAACAACAAAAAGCAAGCTGAACGTTAGTAGATTCGATTCAATTGCTCGCCTACGATAACTCACACAATATAATAGAAGATAGATTTTTAGTATAGGCGAGATTCCTACCTTGACTACTCCGATTCCTCAAAACTTTGTGCAAACGATCGCCAAACAGCGCGGTGTCACAGATGCCGAGTTAGAAACTGTGTTTATGGCTCTCGACGGTCAATCTACAGCGACCATCGCCACAAAGCTTGGCATTAGCGACATCGCCGTTCGCAAAAGACTCGGCGAAGTTTACAAAAAGTTTCAGATCGGGGGGAACGGCCCTGGAAAGCTTTCGGAATTGAGGCATCAGTTGCTGTTTTCATACCACATCGATCAGGGAACGAGCGATTTTAGTGGAGGTAAAGGCTCTCTATTGAAGATGGCGATTGGACACCGACAGGAAGATTGGGGCCAAGCACCGGATGTTTCGGTTTTTTACGGACGGACTGAAGAATTAACTACTTTAAAGAAGTGGATTGTATCAGATAATTGTCGCGTCGTAGCGCTGCTTGGTTTGGCTGGTAGCGGCAAAACAACTCTGTCGGTGCAGTTGGCAAAACAGGTACAGAATGAGTTTGATTTTGTGATTTGGCGATCGCTGCGATCGGCACCAGCACCATCCGACTTCCTAGGAAGCTTAATTCAACTTTTTTCTAACCAACCAAAACCCGATGTGCCCATCGACCTCAACAGCAAAATTTCGCGCTTGGTCGAGTATCTGCGGAAACACCGCTGTCTGGTAATTTTAGACGATTTTGAAGCGGTTCTCAAACCCGAAGAATTAGCGGGACACTACCGGGAAGGCTGCGAAGGATATCGAGATTTAATTGTGCGGCTGTGTGAGGTCAATCACAATAGCTGTTTAGTCCTAGTTAGTTCGGAAGAACCTACGGAACTGGCTTTGCTGGCGGGAGAAAAAGTGCGGTCTTTAAAACCTGCTATTTCCTCGGAAATAGCGCGGGAAATTTTCCAAGAAAAAGGTTTGTCGCCTCAAGAGCAAGAGTTGAAAATCTTGTTATCCAGGTACGGAGGCAATCTGTTAGCATTAAAGATTGTAGCGACAACAATTAACGAGTTTTTCGAGGGAAATGTTTTAAAGCTTTTGGAAGCAACGGCGTTATTTATTGAAGAACATATCAGCAATTTGCTGGCGCAGCAGTTCGATCGAATGTCGAGTTCCGAACAAGATATTGCCTACTGGATTGCTATTGCTCAAAGCCAGATTTCCCTGGCAACTTTACGAGAGCAGATGTTGGTCAATTCATCGCTGTCAGATTTGCTGAAAAATCTCGATTCTATGGGTCGTCGCTCGCTGATTGACAAAATCAGTGAGGGCGGGGAAACTGTTTTTATGCTTCAGCCTTTGATCGTGCAATATGTAACGGACAGATTAGTGGATCAGATTCGAGCTGAGGTTTTGGAGACGGTTAAGACCCAAGGAATAGAAAGAATGCGACTGTTGAAAACTCACCAATTGAGCATCAACATTGCTAAACGGAAAGGGGATAAAGGCGCACAAAGTAGCTCTATTTTAGTATTAGTAAAAAATCGGTTGCAAGTGTTGTTTTTGAAGACGACAGGCTCTGAAGAACCTCTAAATATCTTGAAGAAAGTTGCCTCTGATCTGGAAAATAAATCGATCCTTGAGGTGGGATATGCTAGGGAGAATCTGGCGCAGATTATTTCAGAAATTCAGCGATAAGAAAAAAGCGATCGCCTTTTGACAAAAGCGATCGCCCAATTTTCAACACAAACAGAGTTCGATAAAATTATTTGACAATGCCAAAAACCGATGCAGATTCAGACCGTGTAATTTTGTCCAAAGCAGGCGATTTTTGAGCTTGGGCAATCTTGGGAACCAAAAGTTGATTCGCATAAATCCGAGGATTTTGTTGAGCAATTTGGATGTAAGATTGGCGGACTTCTGCGTTGACTGCGACAGTCTTGGCATCGTAGACTTGCATCGCCATGTTGGGATAAAAACCAATGCCGACAATCGGTATCAAAAAGCAAAATGCGATCGCCACTTCCCGAGGTTTAGCATCAATAAACGGTGCATCACCAGGCAAAACGCAACTATTACCAAAACAAACCGCTTCATCCAGATTGTTTCTCTGATTCTGCAAATTTAGATCCTCAAGGTCGCAAGCCGCGAGTGTCCCACAGTTGTAAAATAACTGTCGCAGCATCGAGAGCAAATAAATCGGCGTCAAAATCAGTCCTACTGCCGCCAGGAACACTGTCACCGCGCGGAAAGAACCGCTGTACATATCGCTAGTTGCGACGCCCACAAACACTGACAATTCGCTAGCAAAACCGCTCATTCCGGGGAGTGCCAAGGATGCCATCGCGCCTGCGGTAAACAAAGCAAACACTTTCGGCATGACTTTCCCAATCTCGCCCATCTCGTCCATGATCATTGTATGGGTGCGATCGTAAGTAACGCCAGCCAGGAAAAACAATACTGAGGCGATTAAACCGTGGGAAATCATTTGCAACAGCGCCCCGTTGATTCCCAAATCCGTGAAGGAAGCAATACCCAACAACACGAATCCCATGTGAGAAATCGACGAATTCGCTAGGCGGCGCTTCATGTTGGATTGACCGAAGGAATTCAGCGCGCCGTAGATAATGTTGACCACGCCCAGCACCGCCATAATCGGTGCAAAGTAAACGTGTGCTTGGGGAAGAAGTTCCAAATTCAGGCGAATCAGTCCGTATCCGCCCATTTTCAGCAATACGCCGGCCAGAATCATCGACACGGGAGAAGATGCTTCGCCGTGGGCATCAGGTAGCCAAGTGTGGAAGGGGAAAATCGCCAGTTTCACACCGAAGGCAATCAGCAATCCCGCATAAAGCAGTAATTCTAAACCCAGTGGGTAGTCCTTCAAGCCAAGTTCTACCATGTCGAAGGTGGGGGTGCCTCCGCCGTAGAATGCCATTGCTAAGGCCGCTATCAAAATAAAGATGGAAGCGCCTGCGGTGTAAATCAAGAATTTGGTAGCTGCGTAGCGACGGTTTTGTCCGCCCCAAATCGAGATTAGGAGGTACACCGGAATTAGTTCGAGTTCCCAGACAATGAACAACAGCATGATGTCTTGGGCGACGAAGACTCCTATTTGTGCGGAGTACATCACCAGCATTAGGAAGTAGAAGAGTCGTGGCTTGCGATCGACTTCCCAGGCTGCAAAGATTGATAGTGTCGTCACCAATCCCGCCAACAGTACCAACGGCACAGAGAGTCCGTCAACCGAAACAGACCAGTTGAGGCCTAAAGAAGGTATCCAGGGATATTGTTCTACGATTTGGAAACTAGAGATGCTTGGATCGTAATGAGTCCAAAACACCCAGCACATTAATACAAAATCTGCAATGCCTACGCCTAGGGCATACCAGCGAATGGTTTTGCCGTCTGTATCCGGCAGAAAAGGGATGGCGAGGGAAGCGAGGAGGGGTAGGATGACAATTGCGGTCAGCCAAGGAAATTGATCCGCTATCATAGTGAGAATAAATACTTAGTGGGAAGTTACCAAAATTATAATACTAAATTTAATTAAAACTTAAGATTTATTCATAAATATTTTTTATATCCAGATAAATGGGGTTTACAATATCACGAGTTGCTACACACGTCAATTGATTTTTGATTTTCGATTTTCGATTTTCGATTTTTGATTTAGGACTTACGAACAAAAAAATATAGCGTTTTGTAGGCGCAATCTGCCTGGGGTTGCGCCTATTGTGGTAGATGGTTGGGTAAGTCCTGTGTATTAAGGGCGATCGTAAATTAGCTGTCAATCAGCTTTCAATCTGGATCAACTCCCAATTCGCGCAACTTAGCCGCCAATCGTTCAGCCCTTTGGCTTTCTTGGTCAGCCCTTTGGCTTTCCTGATCAGCCCTTTGCCTTTGTGGCTCAGCTTGTTCTGAAATCCACAGCAACAAATTACCTAAATTATCCCACCAGCGCAGCCAGTTCATGGTTTGTCCCAACCTTTCCCCCGACCAAATCCCCAGATATAGTTCCAGTTATGGAATCCACACCCGCCCCTGCTCATTGGCTGAATGTGAACTACCCAACACCCATCTGACTACAGATAGGGTGTGGGCTTCCCAATTCAACGGGGATTGCCTCAGCCTTCATGGATTTTTGGCGTTGCTGATTTAGGGTATGAAAGGCTAAATATGCAAGTCATAGAAACCAGTATTCACAAAACTTCGGGATTTTCAATTGATTTTTTTCATACCCTGATTAAGTAACGCCAATTATTTATCTGGTTCCTGGGAATTGTCACCCTTGATTTAAAACCTTGCCTAACAGATTACCAATTAACAGTAATTGGGCGATCGCCATTTTAATTAATTATTAGAAAATTTCATGATCACCCATTATCCCACACACTTTTGAGTTTAAATCGGTTTGTCTTCTCCTGCTTGCTTGTGACGGAAATATTCGCGGATCGCATCAATACCTTGTTCGGCAATTTCAATTGGGGGGTCTTCGAGGGGGTTGCGACCTAAATAAATTTGGGATAAATTGGTTAGACGGGTGATAGTTGATGGTACTATCGTCAGTTGGTTGCAAGCTAAATCGAGATAAGATAAGTTAATCATGCGAGTGATAGCATCTGGTAGGCTTGTCAGTTTATTTCCACGTAAATCAAGTACGGATAAGTTAGTCATACGGGTGATAGCTTCTGGCACGCTCGTCAGTTGGTTTAAAGTTAAATTAAGTTCCGATAAATTGGTCATCCTGTTTATAGCCTCTGGTAGGCTCGTCAGTTGGTTAAAAGTTAAATTAATTTCGGATAAATTTGTCATACGGGTGAGCGCTTCTGGTAAGCTTGTCAGTTTGTTGAAACTTAAATTAAGTTCGGATAAATTTGTCAGAAAGTTGAACGTTTCTGGCAGGTTTGTCAGTTGGTTTAAACTTAAATTAAGTTGGGATAAATTGGTGAGACGGGTGAGCGCTTCTGGTACGCTCGTCAGTTGATTGGAACGCAAATTAAGTTGGGATAAATTGGTGAGATGGGTGAGCGCTTCTGGTACGCTCAGCAGTTCGTTGTTACCTAAATCTAGTTGAGATAAATTGGTCAGAAGTTTGAGCGTTTTTGGTACACTTGTCAGTTGGTTGTAACTTAAATCTAGTTGGGATAAATTGGTGAGGTCGGTGAGCGCTTCAGGTACGCTCTTCAGTTGATTTGCAGCCAAATTAAGTTGGGATAAATTTGTAAGACGAGTGATAGCTTCTGGTAGACACGTCAGTTTGTTTCCACCTAAACTAAGTACGGATAAATGTGTTAAACTGGTGATAGCTTCGGGGACAGTTATTAGTTGATTTGAAGCTAAATTAAGTACAGATAAATGGGTTAACCGGGTGATAAATTTTGGTAACTTTGTCAATTTATTGTGACTTAAATTAAGTTGGGACAAATTAGTCAGACGGG
Organism: Microcoleus sp. Pol8_D6; assembly: GCF_036700965.1. Classification (NCBI taxonomy): domain Bacteria; kingdom Bacillati; phylum Cyanobacteriota; class Cyanophyceae; order Oscillatoriales; family Microcoleaceae; genus Microcoleus; species Microcoleus sp. Pol8_D6. The sequence continues at coordinate 13,702 of NZ_JAUBPW010000036.1, forward strand.
AGATGGATTCTGGCACAGTAGTCAGTTTGTTGTAACTTAAATCTAACTTTTCTATCCAGCCTAAATCGAACACCTCTGTCGGAATTCCGGTTAATAAATTACCGCTCAAATCTAATAAGTTAGTCAGTGGCGTGATAGCTTTAGGTACGGATACCACTTTTTTTACCCGTAATTTAACTACGGCTAAATTGGTCGCACGGTGGGTAGTTTGTTGTAAATATATTAGTTTGTTTGTACCTAAATTTAGGTGAGAAAATGGGTCATTCGGTTGAAAAAGTTTGGTATTTTGTCAGCTTGTTGTGACTTAAATTTAGTTGGGATAAATTGGTAAGATGGGTGATAGCTTCTGGTACAGTAGTCAGTTTGTTGTAACTTAAGTTCAAGGTTTCCAACCATGCTAACTCAAACACCTCCGTAGGAATTTCTGTTAATGATTTAGCGCTCAAATCTAATTCAGTGAGGCGTTGTTCCTTGACTTGTTGAATTTTTGAGCGAATTTTGTAAGAAGTCATTTTTCTGTCACCAGATATCTTTAAAGATGGCGTTAAATGGCAAATCTGACCACTCAGGCTAATATTGATGTTAACCTGTCCCTACCCGAACTCAGACCTGTCCATGACACCCGATGCCACCGCCGGAGCTACTTCCGCCCCTGCCACTCAATCAACACCCGAAGTCAGCTTGGAGCTGCAAGTCCGACTCAAAACCGAAGATGGACAGCTACTGTTGCTACTCCCCCCAGAAACCAATAGCGAACCCGCAACAGCCGCGGCCTCGACTTGGACTGAACTTTGGCAACAGCTAAAAGTTAGGCTGAATGCGGGAGAACGCTTTTGGCAGCCAAACGCAGAAGTACAATTGATGGGGAACGATCGACTTTTAGATATCCGCCAACTGCAAGAAATCGCCGATGCCCTCTCCGAAGTAGAACTGCAACTCAAACGAGTCCACACCAGTCGCCGCCAAACTGCCGTTGCCGCAGCTACGGCAGGTTATTGTGTAGAACAGCAGCCTCCGGTTTCTTCCCTGAATAAAGCCACCTCTGAAAAACCGCAATCGCTGGCGGAACCTTTATATTTGCAGATGACAGTGCGATCAGGCGTAGAAATTCGCCATCCGGGCACCGTCGTACTTTTGGGAGACGTAAATCCCGGCGGATCAGTTATCGCTGGAGGCGATATCCTAGTTTGGGGCCGTTTGCGGGGAGTCGTGCACGCCGGTGCCGGTGGCAACACCAAAAGCGTGATTATGACCTTGCAGATGGAACCGATGGTGATTAGGATTGCTAAGTATGTTGCCAGAGGCCCAGAAACCTCACCCGCTCAGTTTTTCCCGGAAGTCGCCTATGTGACGCCCCAAGGGATTCGGATCGGTAGAGCCTCTGATTTTGACAAATCGCAGTTAGTCGGGGGTAATGAGTAATTGGGAATTGGTGATTGGGAATTGGTGATTGGGAATAGGTAATGGGTAATTTGTAATACTATTTCTCTTTAAGCCTGCACTTGATAATTTTTCTCTTGGCTAAATCAGCAACTAAAGGACGATTTAAAAATCTAGTGCAAATTAATAGATAATTAGTATTACAAGGAGAGTTTTGAGTGTTGAGTTAATTCACTGAATAACAGATTGCTGCAAAATTACCAAAGAATAATTGCTAATTATCAACCAATAATAAAATCAATTCCCAATTCCCAATTCCCAATTCCCAATTCCCAATTCCCAATTCCCGGTCACCAATTCCAAAAAAATCTAAAATCGCTTATGGCTCGCATTATTGTTGTTACATCAGGGAAAGGCGGGGTAGGAAAAACCACCTCCACAGCCAATCTCGGCATGGCTTTAGCTAAGCGGGGGCGCAACGTTGCCGTAATTGATGCCGATTTCGGTCTCAGAAATTTAGACTTGCTGCTGGGCTTAGAAAATCGGATTGTTTACACGGCATTAGAAGTTCTTGCTGGAGAGTGCCGATTAGAGCAAGCTTTGGTGAAAGATAAGCGGCAGCCGCGCTTGGTGCTGTTGCCTGCTGCCCAAACTCGAATGAAAGATGCCATCAGCGCTGAGCAAATGAAGCAGCTTGTGGGGATGTTGGGAGCAAAATACGACTATATTTTGATCGACTCTCCTGCTGGAATTGAACAAGGTTTTCAAAATGCGATCGCCCCGGCTCAAGAAGGGATAATTGTCACTACTCCCGAAATCGCTGCGGTCCGCGATGCCGATCGAGTCATCGGCCTGCTGGAAGCCAACAACGTCAAGAAAATCAACCTGATCGTCAACCGGATCAGACCCGCAATGGTGCTGGCAAATGATATGATGTCGGTGCAAGACGTGCGGGAAATCCTCGCCATTCCGCTGTTAGGCGTGGTTCCCGACGACGAGCGCGTCATCGTTTCCACCAACCGAGGCGAACCATTAGTATTGTCGGAAACAGCCTCTTTAGCTGGAACTGCCTTCGACAATATTGCCCGCCGCTTAGAAGGCGAAAAAGTTGATTTTCTAGATCTCAATCCCCGTCGAGAAAACTTTTTTACTCGCCTCCGCAAGTTCTTAAATACTAAAATTATGTGATGTGCTGCAATATTGGCGATCGATCTTTAACAGCAGCGACCGCATCACAAAAACTAGCCCAAATTTTCTCCCCGTGACACCATTTCCCAAAAAGAATGAAACTGTAGGTCAACTTCAAACCATTAGGGAATGAGTGATTCCCCAATCGAAAATCGAAAATCGTATAACGTTTTCTATGCCTAACCCTTGACAAATCAGCCTGACCCATGATACACACACTTCTCGAACGACTTTTCCCGCGCACCCCTGACAACAGCCGCGACGAGGTAAAACGGCGCCTCAAACTGGTTCTAGCCCACGATCGCTCAGAACTCAGCCCAGAAATGGTTGAGTCTATGCGCCGAGAAATTCTAGAGGTGGTGTCTCGCTACGTGGAAATCGATACCACCGGGTCTGAGTTCTCGCTGGAGAGCGACCAGCGGGCCACAGCACTAATTGCGAATCTCCCGATCCGGCGAGTCAGGCTGGAGCATCCACCGGAGAATTTGCCCCAGAATTTGCCCGCGAATTTGCCCGAAAATCGACTCGAATATGTACCGGAGTATGTAGTCGAAATTCTCCCCGACACTAGAGATTAACAGGGATTGAGCTTTTATTGTCAGGCAAAGAGTTCGATTCGAGCCGATCGGCATTTAAATTAAACTATAGCAACCGCTTTTGTCGGTTAGAAAATAGACTACAATTAGTCGCCTGTTTTGCAGAGCGATCGCGCCGACTTTTGGGCACAAACTGTACATTTATACCTCCTTCATCAGGTCATCCCAGCGATCGAGTTAAATGGCATGAAGAAATCGAAGCCACTCAAGAGTTTGGAATCCATCGCAACACCATCGACGCCACAAGTCTCGTGTGTTGCAACACACGAGACTTCCAAGCGGAGGGCATTGTGGAAACTGCCGGGTAATGGTCACTTGCATCACAAAACACGGTCAAGTTCCGAGAGTTTGTCAAAATACACAAGTATAATAACCCAAGCTGAGATTACACAACTGTGGGAGGCAGAGCATGATTGCTTTATAACCACACCCAAAAAATAATTAAGAGTTGTAATCGCTATTGACATCGGCACAGTTAGCTAATATTCTTTTTATTTAAGATTTAAAATTCTCCAACTATTTCCCGCAAAAACTTAAACAAAGTTTTCAAGTCCGCGGCTCCCTCGATAACCACTTCTAATAATAAAAAAGAGGAAGATTGAATCATGGCAGTATCTCTGACCAAAGGACAACGGGTATCGCTTGAGAAAGTTTCACCCGGTCTCTCAGAAGTATTCATAGGACTGGGATGGGACGTTAAAGCTACAGACACGGGTTCTGACTTTGACCTAGACTCATCATTGTTCCTCTTAGGTGCGAATGAAAAATTAATTTCTGACAACCACTTCATTTTTTATAACAATCTCACAAGTCCCGATCCAGACAAATCCGTGCAGCACATGGGAGATAATCTCACGGGGGCCGGCGAGGGGGATGATGAAGTTATCAAAATCAACCTCAAAAAAGTGCCTAATGATGTCCAAAAAATTCTTGTAACTGTAACCATCCATGAAGCACAGCAACGCCGTCAAAATTTTGGTCAGGTGCAAAATGCCTTCGTGCGGATCGTTAATGCCCAAACACAACAGGAAGCTGTTCGCTATGACCTGGTAGAAGATTATTCCATAGAGACAGCACTGATCATGGCTGAACTTTACCGGAAAGACGGTGAGTGGCGTCTCAATGCAGTGGGAGCCGGCTATCAAGGTGGTTTACAAGCATTACTCGATCGCTATAGCTAAAAGGTAAAACACATGGGAATTAACCTACAAAAAGGACAGCGCATCTCGCTTTCCAAAGAAGCGCCAGGGCTAACAAAACTGATCTGCGGATTAGGCTGGGATGTGGCGAAACGCTCCGGTGGAGGTTTGTTTGGGGCTTTTAGCAGTACTCCAGATTATGACTTGGATGCCTCAGTGATTTGTTTAGATCGAAATGACAAAGTGAATGATATGACCAATATCGTTTATTTTGGCAATCTCTCCCACCGTTCAGGAGCTATTACGCATCTAGGTGATAATCTGACTGGAGCGGGAGACGGAGATGACGAGCAAATTCTCGTCGATTTATCTCGAATGCCCTCGCAAATTGTCAAACTGGTTTTTACAGTTAACATTTACGATTGCATTGCACGCAAGCAAGACTTCGGACAAGTTCAAAATGCGTTTGTGCGTTTGGTTAATACGTCTAATAATCAAGAACTCGCAAAATATAACCTATCAGGTTCTGAATACAAAGGCATGACGGGGATGCTCATGGCAGAAATCTACAAGCATAATGATGAGTGGAAAATGGCGGCGATCGGTAACGGTGTTAAGGTTAATGGGTTACAGGAACTTGTGAAAACCTATGCTTAACCCTCTTTTGTTACTTTCGGCAAAAAATAATCAGGAACGCTTAGAGCATAAGACTTGTACCAAAAATCCTGATTTCCGCCATTCTGTTAGAAAATAAACGCTCAAATTATCGCTATATCTACAGGTAAAAATTTGGCTCTAATTTTTATTTTCCCAGAGTGATAGAAGAGGGTTAACAACTCCTTCGGTACATAGATGCTCCTTATTTTCTGGAATCAGACACAGAATCAATGTCTCTGTACGATCGCCTAGACTTAACCAAACACAATCGCAAGCTAAAACTCCCCCTTTCTCAACGGCTAAACCTGACTAAACCCCCCAAACTCCGCTGTCATATCTGTCGTTCCCGTATCCAGCCTCAGTGGGAGTTTTGCCCTTCTTGTGGAAGAGTTCTAATTGATAATGACAGCGATTTTCGGCGTTGCATTTGGGTAGATGTATCGGGAATGGATGTCGCACCCGAAAATAGAGAAGCGATCTTTTCCCTGCTGATGGACGCCTTCTCCAAACTCTACGGCGCATTTAGAAGCATCAAAATATTTTTGACATCTGATCCCCCCGATCCCAAAGAGTGGGGGGAAGATTTTACCCATGTTTATATATTCGTGGACAGCCAGCCGGTTGACTATCTCGGCGTGGCTAGCTTCAAGTCGGGAATGGTTACAGATCGGGCGATTATTCGGATTGACCAAGTATTCTATGCTTCCTACAATGCCAGCCTTAGTCTCAATCAACTATCTAACTTAATTGCAAATACCATTGCCCATGAAATAGGACATACACTAGGACTCGATCATTCTGCCCTTCCGACAGATGTCATGCACAATGGACTCCTTCATACTGTTCATAGCTTAATGCCTCCCTCATTTCATGCAGAGCAAATAAACTCAATGAACAATGCTATTCGCAGATATAAAGCCTTGAAGAATTGATTGGCCCGAACCAGGAAATAGCTGAATTTAGAGATCGAATTCCCCAGGATTAATGCCCACAGCATGGCAAGCTTCTTTGACAACCTTCTTTTCATCTTTGTCAAAATTACCATCCGCACCACCGATAATAATGCCAATTTGGATGACGGCACGACCTTGGTCTAGTTTTTTATTAAGTTTCCCTATCGCTTGGATAGCCTCAATTTTACCAAAATCGAAGTCCTGTGAGAGCTTCTCACAATAAAAATCAAATTTTTGCTTTAACTCCGACGCCGGAAAAATTTGGAGTGTTTTATTGGAAATTATTAGAGCCGCCGTTTTTTGTCTTTCCTCGGTATTGATAGTGCCATCAGCAGCAGCAATCAATGCACATATTGCCATTGAGGCATCAGCAAAATCATTATTTTTAAACTTGGAAATATTGGTTTGCAGAGAATCATTGATTTGTGATACGTTCTGCTTTAATTTATCCCAGAAAGTCATTTTTTCTCCTGTTTGGTGAATGAGATATGATGTTTATGACCGGATTCACAGTAATCTAAGCTGCTCTTAACTTGTCAAGCAATTGCCAGACCCCGTAAGACCCTTAACTTTATCAATTACACTCCCGTAGTGTATCATGGTTCTTGATGTTTTAGATTAATCAAGTCAATCTTCATAACTAATAGCTCTTTCACAGGTTTTTTCGTAGCCTATCTTACTTAATAGCCAATCGCTCTTTCCAGAGGATCTTGTAACTGAAGTTCTAAGGGCCTGCCGGAGCGAATTTCTAAACCAGGTAACTCATGTTTGACTAACTTTTTTTCGCTTGTGGTAGCAGTTGCCAACGGCCAGAGTACCCAGCGGCTGCCTAGGGAAAGAGTGCTTAAACTTGCAGAGTTTTGAGTCAGCCAAATTATCGGCAGTTTCGGCAAATTCTCAACCGCATCTTCCCCAGCATTAACCGCCGCTAAAGTTTCCAAAACTACCCGGTTCCCCGATACAAGTCTAGTCCCGGCCGTCCAAAGTTTGACGTTTAACAGGCGCTTGCTAGCATAGAAGTAAAGAGACGCAGCTACTGTCACGGCTCGTTCAAATTCTTCTGGCTGCCACGCCGCAGCGCTGTCGAGAGCAATAATAATTTCTTGACCGCCGGCTGCAACTTCTAACTCTCTTACCCGCAGTTCTCCGTAGCGGGCGCTGGTGCGCCAGTGAATTAGGCGGGTGGGGTCTCCGTGGCGGTAAGGTCTGAGGTTGCGGGTGAGGCCTTCGGTAGCAGTTTGCGATCGACTGCGATTGTAAAATTGCGGGCTGTCTTCTTGACCGATGCGATCGATCAAAGGACAAGTGCTCAACGGCAAAACTTGTGGATACACAACCGCCACAGCTTTGACTGGGCGGCTGCGTCGGCACCAAAACAACCCTAAAGGTGCCGCCGTCCTCAAGTTTACCTCTTGCCAACGATAGACGCCCCGCTGCCGGACTTCCAGATAGTATGTATCCCTGTATATACTGTTAGCCTCTATGACTTCGATCGGGCGGACGATCGGTTCTCCCAATACAAACGGCAAGATGTCTATCACTTGCAACAAAGTCTTAGGTTGGCGGGCGCGATTTTCGATTTCTAGTTCAACGGTGATTTGATCGCCCGCACTCACCGGTTCGATCGTCCGGCGACGGACTTCCAAGGAACGGAGCGATTTTCCCGGCAAAACCGCCGCTACTCCCAACAGCGCCAAACCCCCACCGCTGAGCACGTACAGCCACCCAGACATTGTATTAGTCGCCGACCCAAAAAAGAAAACCGTCATCCCCAACAGCAGCCAACCCGCGTAGGCAGGGGTAACAGCACGATTTTCAAGCCAGTCGGCGATTTTGTGACCGATGTTCATAGGAGTTTAAATTGTTAATTACTAGATCGCCCCATCCAGCCTAATTGTAAAATATTCTCAGCATTTAACACCGAATTAACTGCGAGCGATTAGATTAGAAATCAGGCATTTTTTCGCAATAAATCTACATTGACCCGCCCAAAAACGGACAAAAGCCCCCGACACTCAGTCAGGGTCGATCCCCAAATTTTAGACTCTAGTTCCTGCTCCCAGATTAATCTGTGGAGTAAATCTAAAATCTAAAATCTAAAATCTAAAATAGACTGACTGGAGACAAAAAAATGAACCCATTAAACAATCCTACACCCGTTCAACCAGAGGCTCAAGCCCGACGACGAACACCGCCGCCGCCGCCGCCCTTGGCTGCAACTCCCGCGCCGCCTCCACCCGCGCCGAGTGCGCCCCCCGCAGCCCAGCAGCAGCGGCCTGTTGAAACACCCGTCAGTACGATCGAACAAATGGTCAGAGATGCCCATAGCGTCTCGGCTTCCGACATTCACATTCGAGTCGGCCAAGTACCTCGATTTCGGATTCGTGGCGCGATGCAAGTAGCAACAGCCCACCCCAAAGTAACGCCAGAAATTTTTGAACAGTACCTAGCCGAAATTCTCACCCCCGAACAGCGAAAACAGTTTGCAACTACCAAGGAATTAGATTCAGCAATTTTTTACCCTGGCTTCGTGCGGTGTCGGCTAAACTGTTTTGATTCCCTCAGCGGCGGTGCGATGGTATTGCGGTTGATTAGTTTGGAAATACCTACTATCGATTCCTTGAGGTTGCCAGAAGTTTTCAAAAGTATCATTTTGCGATCGCAGGGATTAATATTGGTTACAGGGCCTACGGGTTCGGGGAAATCGACAACCGTAGCTGCGATGATCGACCACCTCAACCAGATGGAGCAAAAGCACGTAGTTACAATTGAAGACCCGATCGAATTCATTCACCCTTCTAAAAAATGCTTGGTCAGCCAGCGGGAAGTCGGCTTGCATACCCACGAGTTTCAGCAGGCTTTGCGGGCTGTTTTGCGTGAAGATCCAGATGTAATTCTGATCGGGGAAATGCGCGATCGAGTTACCATCAATACAGCGTTGCAAGCAGCTCAAACTGGTCACTTAGTATTGGGAACTCTCCACACTCGCAGCGCCATTAACGCTATTAATCGGTTGTTGAACCTCTACCCACCCGAGGAACAACAGGCGATGCGGATTCAAATTTGCGATTCTTTAGTAGCAGTAATTGCCCAACTTTTGCTGCCAACAGTTGACAACCGTCGGGTAGCAGTTCACGATATTTTGGTGAATACACCTGCCATGCACGATTACTTAATGAAAGGTGATGATGATGAAGCTTTCCGATTAATGGAACATGATACTTACGAAGGAATGCAGATTATCAACCAGGGTCTTTACAAACTGGTGCTGGAAGGCAGAGTGACGATCGAAGAAGCAGCAAAAACTTCTCCTGAAGCCAGCGATTTAGACCGCCGCTTGCGGACAGGGGGCTACGATGTTGGGGACGCTCGCGGCTTTGAAGGCAGCAAAAAAGAACGCACAGTTCGCGCCTAATAGCAGCACACATACAGGGGTAGGCACTGCAGGACTACCCCACCCATCAAGTAACAAGATTTTTAGCAGGCGGAAATATTTGATTAAGGCTTTTGTGCGTATTTTTACTTAAAATAAAACTATATTTAGTAACCAAAAATACATTTTAATTAAAAAGTAAAATGCTATAATCAATAATGTCGAGTGTATTGTTAAGTTTTTTAAACGTAGACCCTACTTTACATAAACTTTAAAATTGCGTGAAAACTCGTAGGTTATTGCAAAGAAATAGTAAAGATATGTTCGGAGTATTGCCAACACTCAGTCATTTAAGTATATAGTTGTAGTGACAAATTTTGGACAGAGAACATTCCGACTTTGCCGATATTTGCCGATCGCAGAAGTAAGCAGGTTACAAAAGCGCTTAATAAAACTACAAGCAGAGCCGATGCCGTGTTTTTCCAATTAAGTAGCTTTTCGTCGAAAAAATCCTAAAACCAAGCAGACTTTTAAAGATTCTGTCCCTCGAAAATTTGTTTAACAACGCGCTTATCAGCAAGGGTATTTCTAGAATTTAAAGGAGCAAAAAAAGTGAAGAGTGCATATAACCAAAGAGAACTGTTTGAAGGTGCCAGCAAAGCGGAAATAATTGAGCGCATCCAGCAGCTAGTTCCGCCCGGTTCCCCGGAACCCCAAGATCCTGAAATCTTCGTGGCTCTCCAAACTCTCACCGCACAGCTAATCGCAGCCTATCAAGCCGATGGACAATTAGAAAGCGAACCTTTTAGCGATGTGCGCGGTCGCACTATTCACCTATACGCATCCGCAGTCAGCAGCCAAATCAAAGGAAAAACCATCTTAATCACCGGAGGAGAAGGATGTGTCGGTCGTTTCTTAATCGCAAAACTCCTCGAATTAGGCGCAACTAAAATCATTTCCGCAGACAACGCCCGATGTCAAAACCCCGAAGAAAATCTCCCGCTTTTTACCAGAGAAGGTGCAGTAACTTTCTATGCCGCCGATATTCGCAACCTCGACGCGCTCAAACACATATTTGAGGTAGAAAAACCAGAAATTGTTTTTCACCTAGCAGCCCAGCGCCAACCCGGACTAGCTGAAATCAAAATCCGAGAAACAGTTACAACCAGCCTGTTAGGATGTAAACACGTCATCCAACTCTGCGAACAATACGGCGTAGAACACTGCATCTTCTCTTCTACAGGCAAAACATCTCGATATTTTACAACCGAAGTTTACGCGGCATCGAAGAAGTTTGCCGAATGGCAATTTGCCAAAGCAGCTCAAGAAGGAAATGTCACTTACGGGATGGTTCGCTTTACTCATATGTTGGAAAATAGCTTGTTCTGCGAGCAAATGTCCAAAAAAGTAGAGCAAGGTAAAACTGTCAACGTTCACGCTCCCCACCGCTACGTAACTGCTCAAAATCTTTTTGAAGCCGTACATTTATTACTGAATTCTCTGATTGTGTCCGTTCCCGGAAAACTGAAATTTGTCGCCGTGAGTAATCTCGGTTGGCCGACAGAAACCTTGGAAGTAGCTCTTTATAAAATTCTTGAATCAGGCAAAAATCTGCCGATTTATTTTCAAGGACTTTTGCCGGGATACGAAGAACCGTTTTTCCTTGGACAGTTTGACTGGAAAAAACCTACAGAAATTCACCTTTTAATTAATGTGTTGGAAGATCCTTTTAGAAGTATTAACGATACAGGCGACATGGTGAGTGTAGAATTAGCTCCTTTTTCTTTGCCTGTCTTAGATAAACAAGTGTCGAAGCTCGAAAGCTTAATCATCGATCCAGATTTCCCCGAAGTGCAAATCAAGCACGCTCTTGTCGCAGCGGAAAAAGAAGTGATTGCTTCCTCTTTTGCATGGAGTGCCCCTGAAGACTTGTTGAAGATTTTGCAGTGGGGAATCAATCCCAAGAAATTGCAAGGTTACGGAACGGAAATCGCTGACTATCGCGAGATTATCGAACTCCTCCTGCAAGGAATCTGCGGGCGGCTTAACCAAGAAGTGTTGCACAGTGCTGGAGTTACGGCAGATGAGTTTGATGACTTAGTTGAGAGTCTTTCTACCCTGGATTTGATTCAAGCAGAAGTGGGATATTTGCGCTCGGTGTCGAGATATCTCAGAGAATTTGCACCCCCCGCACAGTTCACCACCAAAAAATCTGAACCTGTTGCTATGCCCGATGCAGCGTAGCTTGAACATACTTTTGAGTTGGGAGATTGCTTCCTGAGTGCCTACCTACAGGAGATGAATGAGTTATATCAATTCCGGTTGCACGAGCGAAATGGTTTTTGACAGTTGACAGTTGACAGTTGACAGTTGACGGGCGGGTCGAAAAACTTAATGGTTGAGTGTTAACTCTTGGCTGGATTTTATTATTCCGATGCAACCGGATTTGATGTTAAACATTGACTAAGTGTTTAGTTGATTAAAAATAAAATACGCAGAAACCTGGTTTCTAAAAGAAACTGGGTTTCTTCAGTCTGGGCTTGTTTAAGGTTTAATTAAATTGAGTGACTTAACATTGTCAGAATAGACATGATATGATATTAGTTACGAGCGCACAATCGCAATCAAATTAATTGGTAGTGATGACGCTAGTCCTAGTAGTTTTAGGAGGACTTAAGTCCTCAAAACAAAGGTGATAACGGTGATTTTTTGCAGGCATGATAGGATGATACTTGAGATAGAGTGGCGCTGTGAGTTAACAAAGGTGCAATTAGATTAAATAAACTCAATGAACGCAACCAATTAAATTAAGGTACTAGAATTGTGGAAATTAATCAGCTACTCTTCCTATTGATAGATGTTGTGCTATTGGCGATCGCCCTGATCCTTCTAATTCCCGTTGCAGTTCTATTTCTAGAATGCAGTGCAGCTTTCTTCTCCGGCTTCGACCCCACAGCGGAAACTAAAGCACCCCGCCCCAAAGTAGCAGTTTTAATTCCCGCTTACAACGAAGCAGCAGGAATTGCCACCACCATCTCCACCATATTGCCGCAGCTAACACCTCAAGACCGCCTGTTAGTGATTGCAGACAACTGCACGGACGCCACGGCAGAAATCGCCCGTACCTGCGGTGCAAGTGCGATCGAGCGCCAAGACACACAACGCAAGGGCAAAGGATACGCACTGGATTTTGGCTTGCAGTCGATCGAATCCGACCCCCCCGAAGTAGTCATCATGGTTGACGCAGACTGCATTTGTCAGCCAGAATCTATAGAAAAATTAGCCCGGGTTGCATTTGCCGAACAAAGACCGGTGCAAGCAACTTATCTCATGGAACAGCCACCAAATCCTACTCCGAAAGATTCCATTTCTGCTTTAGCATTTCTTGTGAAAAACTTAGTCCGTCCCAGTGGATTAAAACAGTTAGGATTCCCATCATTACTAACAGGTACTGGCATGGCTTTTCCCTGGTCGATAATTCGATCGGTTTCCTTAGCTAGCAGCAATATTGTTGAAGATATGCAGATGAGTTTGGATTTGGCGATCGCCGGACACCCAACAGTATTCTGCCCGGAAGCCAAAGTCACCGGGTGTTTGCCACAGCAGCAGCAAGCAGCTAAAAGTCAAAGAACCAGATGGGAACACGGTCACATACAGACATTGTTAACTCAAACTCCCCGGCTGACAGCAGCTTCAGTCCAGCAAAAACGTTTTGACTTATTGGCGATCGCCCTCGACTTATCCGTCCCTCCCCTATCGCTTTTAGTCGCTATTTGGCTAGCCGCTTTTGCCGCCTCATTAATAGCAGCAATTTTGGGGACATCCCCAATTCCAGCCGTCTTGTTAGGACTACAAGGATTGCTGATTTTAGTTTCCATTGTCGGCGCATGGGCCAAATTCGGGAGGGCCGATATTTCTGGCTCAACTCTTTTATCTGTACCTTTTTACATCCTTTGGAAAATCCCTTTGTATCTGGGTTTTCTCCTCAAGCGGCAAACTAAATGGGTACGGACAGAACGCGATGTTTAGTATTCGGTAAGGTGCGTCAGCCAGATAGTTGAGTCAACTCAACTATCTAGTTTCTGAGGCACCTTACGACGCATAATATGTAATATAAGAAGTAACTTTTTTGAGTGCCACGACTCATGTTTTTGAGTGGGATGGTGCGCCGAACTTGATCCAGAAAAGGAGATTCCCACAGGGAGTAAGAAGGTTGACATAGATGATAAATTTGCGGTAGTTTTAGGTTAAACAAAGTATTATACCGGATCTGCGATACAATTATGAAAGCTAATTCAAACTCTCGTACTGAAAGAATTGGTGTTGCCGGAACAAACTTACTCTTTGAGAAATTAGGTTGGATCTTTCGTGAGCAACCTATAGAAGACTATGGTATCGATGCTCACGTTGAAGTAGTTGAGAGTAATACAGCAACAGGTAAATTAATTGCACTTCAGATCAAATCTGGGAAAAGTTGGTTTAAGGAGAAAACCACTGAAGGCTTTGTTTTTCGTGGCAAGACAGAGCATCTAGAATACTGGCAGGAACACTCATTACCTGTCATGGTTGTTTTATATGATGATGAGGAAGAAATTGCTTATTGGCAGGCAGTTAATAGTAGTAATGTCCAGAAGACCAATAAGGCATGGAAACTTATTATCCCTTTTGAACAGCAGATCAATATTCTATCGCTTAAAAAAATTCAAGAGTTTAGTAGAAAACTTACTGCAACTAATGGTTACACAATCCTTTCATTTCGGGATATTAGTCATGGTGGGGCAAAAAGATATTCTGCAAACATTCTTCTAAGCAAGGAATATGCAAAACCCGATATGATAGAAATTGTCAGAAAAATTACTGCTGAACTAAAATCTAGCGAATATTATAGAAACAACGAGGTAAAACTACACTGGAAAGGAAAAGAAGCTCAAGTAATTTGGCTATTCGTGTATCTTTCTCTAGATGATGTGAGTTCTGCAAACTGGATTTGTAGAACTGAGTGGATTAGTAAAAAATTATCTACCCAATTTTTCCCTACAAAGCTAGATGGTGAACAGATTGATGATGAAATTGTTATTGACTGGAACAAAAGCTATGGAGAGCTTGCGACTATTTTTGATTCGTTTAAAGTAACGAAGGAAGCCTATCTAGATTCTATGAATTGCATCTTGAGTAACACAAAACTTATTGTTGATAAAACGATCGAATTCACAGATATGTTCAATCGGAAGCAGCTAATTGAAGCTAATTATCTAGATCGTATGTCACAACTATATCCAGAGATAGAAAAGTTATATCTTCAGGTGGATCGTATCGGTTCAGCCCCAACTGAATGTAGTGATTTGAGTCAACGCTTTCAAGGCGTGATGGCTTTTGCACACAACATCGTCTTGCCTTTTTCTGAGAAAGGGCTAGAAACCTGGGAAAGAAGTAATAGAAACTATTTGGTAGGTCAAGCTATTAAGAATTATCAAAAAGAACTGCTTCGACTAGAATTTGAACTTGAGAAGATTCACTGATAATACAAAAAGACTTCGATTGCCAATAAATCCGTTGGTGGCGAAGCTAGCTAACAACCCGGTCTGAGCTGACTGCCGATAGATATTGGTGCTGTTGTAAAGGTTGTTTGCAGCCGCTCAATTGTTCGGTTGGGCTACATTTCACCGATGGTCATCTTGAGTCACAATACACAAATGGTTCAACAAATAAAAAAAAAAAATCTGAAGCTGGAAAATTCCAACTTCAGACTTTTACTAACTCCCCGGGTAGGATTTGAACCTACGACCAATCGGTTACACTTATCCCAACGTTTCCGAAGGGGGCGGACTATTTCATCATCCCTACAAATCATGTTTGTGATCTGTCGTCGGATGTCGGGCGCTATGAGATTTATTGGTTAGGCTCCTCATCTCTAGTCTCTGCACCTTTCCGGCTACTTGTGGTTTAAACCACGGCCTTTCGCCAGACTTGGCTCAAGATTGCCGCCACCCGAAGTGCTGCGGTTTCCTTGAATTCACCCGATTTTTCAGTACCCGTTACCGGATAGAGCTGCTATGTCACTAGGGCTTTTGGTTGATGCCAAAGGCTTGCATTCATTACAGCCGACCGCTCTGCCACTGAGCTACCGAGGATTGGGGGTTTTTGTTACCCACATTTACTAACAATAGCTGAACTTACTCGATTTGGCAAGGCCTTTGAGAAACTTTTTTTTTATCAGACAGCGAGCGGGTTTCAGCAGCTAATGCAGCCCCATTCTCAACTTGGCGAGGCGCTGCTGGGATTCTGGATCGAGGGAACTGGCGAGAAAGCGACTGGAATTGTGTTTGCGGGATTTGTGCTGGCGCTCGCTGCGGCGGGCGGTGGATTCTACGTCAGCCGCTAGTTGTTCGGCGGACATCCATTCGGCACCGTAGCCGACTACGGTCAATTGCTGCGCTCGGTCTGATGTGGCGACAATCATGCGGCCTTTGCCTTTGACCGATCGCAACTCGTAGCGCAAACTAGCACAAGATTTTTCAATATAGGTATCTGCTGTCTGACCGAAGTCAGTGTAGTGCACTGATAAATTTTTAGTAATAATTTCTTTAACGCCGGGAGTATCTCGATAGTGCGCGTCAAACACCAGCCTCGCCTCAAAATCTTGAACGGCGCTGTAGTTAACTAAAACCTCTATTAACTCGCGGCGAGCGGTTTCGAGTTCATCGCGATCGCGCTTCTCTCGGAGTCGAGGCCAAAGTCCAATTATGTTATAGCCGTCTACAAGTAAAACTGCTTGTGATACATAGGGTGACATGGTTCAAGGCTGAAGAGCTCCAGCACGTATAGGACATTATTTGCATTGTTCATCAAAGCTTTTGTTCAATAATATTACCTATTGATGTGTAATTGCTAGGTTACATCGCAATAATTAAACCCCCCAGACCCAGCTTTACCTGAGTTTTGGGGGGTTAGATTAACGGATAAATTTTCCGGATTATTCGGCAGATTCCAACGATACGGGCGATGGCTTACGCCCCGCTTCGCTACGTACAACTGTCGGCAGGGATATTTTCTCAACAGCAGGAGTGCAACCGAGCCACTGCACCGACAACTCCGCAAACTGCTGCGGGGGGCCGCTCACGCAAAAACGAGTCGGTAGCGCAGTACCAGCATTTCGCAGCCCCAAAAGCTCCAATTCTCTGGCGGCAGCAGCCACCACCCGTACCGCAGGATCGACCAACGTCACCCCAGCAGGCAAAAGCGAGCGCAGCACAGGAGCCAACAGCGGATAATGAGTGCAGCCGTAAATCAGCGTATCGATGCGCTGCTGAATCAAAGGAGCCAAATATTCCCGAGCCACCTCACAAGTATAAGGGTCGTGAATCCGGTTTTGCTCCACCAGCGGCACAAAAGCCGGACAGCTAACCTGCCACACCAGGCAAGAATCGTCCATCTCCAAAATCGCATTTCGATAAGCATTGCTAGCAGCCGTCGCAGGAGTTGCTATGACCCCGATCCGCTTGCCTTGCTGGACCGCCGCCTGCGCCCCCGGCAGAATTACTCCCAGCACCGGGATATCAAATTCAGCCTGCACCATCTCCATCGCCAAAGCAGAACTGGTGTTGCAAGCCATAATGACCATTTTCACATCCTGTTCCACCAACCAGGCCATAATTTCGCGGACAAACTCCACAATTTCTGACGGCGTGCGAGTGCCGTAAGGCAGCCTCGCCGTATCTCCAAAATAAAGTATCGATTCGTTGGGCAATTGTCGGTACAACTGGGTCAAAACAGTCAAACCGCCCACGCCGCTGTCAAAAATACCGATTCTTTGTTGTCCAGAGTCTGTTGTCATTTGTTAATAGTTAGTTATCTGTTGACAGTTGTCAGGAAAGCTGTTGTCAGTTGACACGAAAGCAGTTGGCAGTTGTCCGATGCCCGATGCCCGATGCCCACTGCCCACTGCCCGATGCCCACTGCCTATTATCTTTGTTGAAGATAAAACAAAATGCCGCGAGCGATCGAAGCCGCCATTTGACTGCGGTAAGCTGGGTCAGAAAGCCTAGCAGCATCCTCAGCACCCGTCACAAAACCAACCTCCAGCAAAACAGAAGGCATAGAAGTCTTTCTCAAAACATAAAATCTCGCCTGCCGCACCCGGCGGTCAGTCGCCCCCGTCCCCTCCAAAATACTGGCGTGAATCACCCTCGCCAAATCTTGGCCGTTATTGAAATAATAAGTCTCAATCCCGCTAATATCCGGCCGACTCATATTAATCGCATTAGCGTGAATGCTGACAAACAAAGTAGCATTCACCCGTTCCGCCAAAGAAACTCTGGGTTCCAGGTCGATTTCGCTGTCATCAGTCCGAGTCATCACCGCCTGCACCCCCTGCTGTTCCAGCAGCCTCGCCACCTGAAAAGAGATATCCAAAACAATCTCCTTCTCCTGAATGCCCTGAATCCCGACTGCCCCCGGATCGCGGCCACCATGACCAGGATCGATCGCTACTACCGCGCGGCGGTTAGAAGCTTGGGGCAAATCTTCGGTTCCGAAAGTCCTTCTCGGCAAAGGCTGCAAATTGGGAGTGCGAGTCAAAGGCTGCTGCGCGCTAGCATTCGAGCGCAACTGCAAAGACAGCAACTGCGGACTCGGCCTCGTCACCCTGCCTACCTCTACCCCCGATCGCGGCTGCACCCAAATCACCACAGTCTCCGAGTCTTCTTGGCTGGCTGTAAACGATACAGGACTGTTGGCATCGAGCTGAGGAATTTCCCCCGTTAGGACAGCAGAGGCAATCCTGATCCAGTAAGCTCTCGACCCCTGGTCCCAGCCGCTGGTATAGGAGACTTGGCGGTCAGTTCTCACCACCAGTTGCGTGCCGTTACTGGCTAAATCAATTGACTGAACTCTCGCTAAATTTCCTTGAGCTTGTCTAGCCGGAGGGTCTACAGTCACGCGGCGGGAAACCGAGGGCTGTCGTACTACACTTCCCGGCAATAGCACAACCCCGCCCAAATTGCTCACAGATGCCCGCCACTGAGTATTAGAATTCTTCATCCGCAAAGTCACGCGGGTAACGGGCGGGTCTGTTGGCAGTTGCCGGACTTCAATCTTGTCAACCCCGTGCTGACCGTTGGTTTGAGGCTGTTGGCTGCTTAGGCCCGGAGCTACACTAGCTCCTTCAATATCGAGGGTGGCGATGTCCCCAGCCCGACTTTGTTGAAAATTAATTTGGGGGCGACCGCCCGCAGTGCGGACTAAAAAACCGTCCGCCGTCGCCTGAACGTTCTGAACTACAGTCGCCTCAGCCGACTGGGCTTGGGATGCTGAAGGTTCAACCGATAACCTTTCTCCCCCTGGCTCGGAAATTGGATTTTGAGTTTCTCCCCGCACCGGCGTTGGCAAATCCACTGTCCACTCGCTCGGAGAAATGCCCCGGAATTTTACTTGCTGAGGGTCTATGGTAAACCCATCTCTGATCTCGACCACAATTCTGGTCGTATCGTTGTCAAACTGCCCTACCCGTACCGATTCGATCGCGCCTGAGAGCGGTTTGCTGACCGAGGGACGACCCAGACTCGTCCCCGGCAAGTCGATTACCAACCGCATCGGGTTAAAAATCAGTTGAGCCTTGGGTTGTACTCCCCCATCTGTTGTAATGTAAAGCCGGTTCTCTGAAGCATCAAACCGCCAAGATTGCAGTCTAGCTGCTTCGGCGGCTCCGGCGAGCAAAAATACACTTAAGAAACTCGGTAGTAGCCAGTGGAATTTCACGACAGTTTTTTCCTCGTTTGCGTTACTGCCAAAAGCTGGAAGGGCGCTGCTTGCCCTCAGAGGCTTTCAGCAGTTAGCCGCCAGCAGACCGGGGGCACGGGAGCCCTCAGTTGTTGGCTAAATTGACTTTTTTATGCGTTAACAGGCTCCCAAATGCCAGATACGGGCATTTTTGAACTTTCCCGTATAGTTGGGGGCGATCGGTTATAAGCAGACTGAAAGATTGTTGGCACAAGGGAAGGTATTTATTTTTAGGAGCAAGAAACAAGGTGTTTCTTGAAGCTAGAAGGTACAAGTTAGAAGGTACAAGTTAGAAGGTAGAATTTTACCTTTCTTCCAGGGAGGGGTTTCATAGCTCTTTAATGTTGGCGAAGCTCGTTACAGCAAGGGTTATAATCCGCTTTACACTTGCGTTTTGTTCTAACTTTTCCTAAACTACCTCAATAACTTAACAACTTACCTCGGTAACAATCCGGATTTCCAAGATTGAGGTAACTTTTCAAGGTCACCAAATGTTAGTCCCTGACAAACTGACATATTCTTTGGAAAAAGCTTTTTTGCTACTTTTTTGCTAAGAGATTGACAGTTAAATACAACTACATATCGCCCCTGCTCTCTTTTTTTCTGGATTTTTTTAATCAGTGGTTTTCGGTGCTGCTTGACACTTAGTCGGGCGCTCGTAATCGCGCCCGCCAATTTTACACTATGATAGCTAGTCCATGTTTTCAGCAGTAACGGGAGAGTTTTGTGTGTTACTTGGGTCGGCAATGCTTTGTACTTTCGACTCTTTTTGAGTGAACGATCGACACCCAGAGCATTAGTTGGTTGACCTAAGAAAAAGTTTTGACCGTAGATATAATAGTTATCGCAGTTGTAAAGTTTGTTGGACAGCAAAGACAATCGATCGGCTTCTGGGTAAAACCTGTAATTTGGTTTAATGACTTGCCTTTCGACTAACTGCATAACTTGGATGTGTACTACCAGTTAGAGAAGATACACTATCTTGGTGATTGTGTCAATCTCTGACCGAAAGCATCCAGGATACAAGCCCTCGGATTCATTCCTTCGCAGACTCAGGACCCAGAAATAAAAAACCTGTATCCGATAAAGAAGCCCTCGAATTGATCCGTGAGGTCAATGCTTCAATTCTAAAATCTAAAATCTAAAATCTAAAATCTAAAATCGATTGACCTTCTAAAAAAATGGCAATCAATAACAGTAGATACATGACATCACAGAAAGACGGGGACTTACTTTCCTGCAGGAGTCGTCCACAGCAAACAAGTGGTTTAGGTTAGCTCAAGCCTGTAGATAGCCGCTGGGGAGTCAATCTCGAAGATCAAATCGACTGACTCTCAAGATAGGGAAGTTTTGTACTATAGCAACTGCCGTGACGGTGAGGACGTTCTTAATTTCTGAAACCTAAGCGGTCGATTGCGCCTTCTTGCAGGACTTCTTTTTACCCGCTTTGCTTCGCCCCTAGAGCTTTCAACATCTGCTATACAATACCACCGATGCGATCGAGTTCTAGCAAATTTATTTTTGAGCGGGATCGATACCTGCAAGTTATTTTTTTCCCTTAGTAATCCATGGCCCCATGTCTAATCAACAGTGCTGCAATTCGCTCTCGCCCATAGGTGCAAAATTCCGGCTCATCCAGTTCAAAATTGCTTGATTTACTTGTTCCGGGCATTCATCCTGGGGACAGTGGCCCGCATTGTCTAATTCAACTAGCTCTACATAATTGGGATTGCATTCGACAAATTGATGGGGTCGGGCGAACCGAGGGGGAATCATCCGGTCTTGTTTGCCCCAAATTAACAGCATGGGAATTGTTAAATTTCGCATCACAATCTTGACGCTGGGGCAAAATTGTGAACTCCCTACAGCTTTAAATAAAGCGCAGAAGGCGCGGGCGGCTCCCCGATCGCCTGCTGGCCCTGCTAGAATTTCCACTAATTCGTCGGTAACAGCTTCGGGGTTGGAGTAGGCAAAGCCAACCCAGCGACGGACAAAGGAAGGCTTGCGGGCCAAATAAAACAGAGGCCTGAGTACGATCGGAGAAACAAACAAACTTTCAACCGTTTCGATCACCGGAAGCAGCCATCCGGGCACCGCTTCGGCTCGCACAGAGGGGTCTGGGAGGCTAATCATCACCGTGCCGGCTACCATGTCCGGGTGAGCCGCGGCTACGGCCAGACAAATTAGCGAGCCGATCGAGTTTCCTGCCAATATTACTGGCTCTCTGATAAAAGTTAGCCAAAAATCATAAACTTGATCGACCCACAAAGACACAGAGTAGTCGATGGGAGCTTTTTGGGAAGCGCCAAACCCTAACAAATCCAAGGCGTAAACGGTTTGGTTTTCGGCGAGTTGGGCGAGATTTTGTCGCCAGTGACCGATCGAAGCTCCAAACCCGTGCAGTAAAATAATCGGCGTTCCCGATGCGCGCGGGGCTATTGGTTCGGCCGCATAATCTTGAAATTCCAGCGCGCCTTGATTTCGTAGCCTATCGGGCCGCAAATAAGTGTAGCGAGTTTGCCACCCCCGCCACATCCAGTCTCGTTGAGTTCCCACCCGTTGGTGCCACACCAGAGAATTTGTCAATTTTGCCTCAACTCGCAACATAAATTTACACTTGCTTATACCTATTCTACAAGGCAAATCAGGCGACTTGGGGGACTTGTCCGACCCGGCGAGATGGGCTAGGAAAAGCGACTTTACCTCATCCTTAAGCTTTTACCCTGAATTTTTGACGGTTTTGTCATCAATCGGGCAAGGGGGCGGGCGATCGTGTGTGAAGTTAAAATAAAACTAAGCAGAAACTCAGCCAGACTGAGTAGAATAGCAAGTATTGTAAGAATTCATTTACGATCGTCCAAATATTCCCCAAGGCTTTAGCGGAGGGGACACAGGGCGCGGTAGTACGTCCGGTAAGGGTAACACCTTATAAAACAGTTCGATCGTCAATCGTGAAAAATTGACCGATCAAACCTGTAACTATCAAGAAGCTTCGCTATTAAACTACTGCTTGTAAAACCATTCATGCCTGTGATTGAAAGAAGACAAAATCGCAACCTACCCCAGATCAACGAAAATATTCGATACCCCAAAATCCGGGTAATCGATACCGACGGCGCGCAACTAGGGATATTGACGCCTGCAGAAGCGCTGCGCCTGGCAGAAGAAAAAGAACTCGATCTCGTACTTGTCAGCGACAAAGCTGACCCGCCCGTATGCCGGGTAATGGACTATGGGAAGTACAAATTCGAGCAGGAAAAGAAAGCGCGAGAAGCAAAGCGGAAGCAGCACACTGCCGATGTTAAAGAAGTGAAGATGCGCTACAAAATTGAAGAACACGACTACCAAGTGCGCCTCAAACTAGCAGACCGCTTTATCAAATCTGGGGACAAAGTAAAAGCCACGATCATGTTCAGAGGTCGGGAAATCCAACACAGCAACCTAGCAGAGGACTTGCTTAAGCGCATGGCTACAGATTTGCAGGAAATCGCAGAAGTGCAGCAAGCGCCGAAAAAAGAAGGACGCAGTATGATGATGCTGCTGTCGCCGAAAAAAGTATAAATAGATAGTCATTAGTGAGCAGTCATCAGTCATAAACTGGTGACTGATAGCTGATGACTTCCGAAGTTAGTCAGGAATAAGCTACCACACAGGGAAATCAACGCTGCATGGAAAATTTTCAAATCAGCGGTTCGGCGGGAGTAAGACAAGGAGTGCTACGATCGCTCAACCTGCGATCGGAAGAAGTAGAGCGAACCGTACTGATGTTCCTCGTCTACACTCTAACCTCCGTGGGGCTGATCTGGCTGGAACTCAGCACAGTAGGTCTGTTTTTAGACGAGTACGGTGCCGACAAAATGCCTTTTATCTACATAGCCAGCGCCTTTATCGGTTCTGGCTTGGGATTTGTCTACTCGTGGCTGCAAAAAATCCTGCCGCTGAGGCGCACCGTCGTAGTGGTTCTGGGCATGATGTCGGTACCGCTATTTTTGTTTCGATTCGGAATAGGCTACGAAAATACTAAGATAGCTGGCATCAGCATCGCTTTTATTACTATTTTTTTGATGTGGCTGTGGGTGGAAGCTTGCTATGTCCTCAATGACCTTAATACTTCTATCACTTCCAACCAACTGTTTAATATTAGAGAAATCAAGCGCACCTATCCGCTAGTCAGTAGCGGCTATCTAGTAGCTGGAGTAGTCAGCGGATTTTCTCTGCCTGTTTTGCTGTACGTAGTCGGACTCAAAAACGTTACCCTCATATCGGGGCTGATGGTGGCGACAGGCTCGGTGTTGCTCTACTACCTCACGGAAAAATACAGCCAAGCATTCCCGGAAACTGCTCACTGGACGGATGACGACGAAGACGACGACCAAGAAGAATTTACCGCCCGCAAAGTTACAGGCCCACTTCAAAAATACGCCGTACCTCTAGTCAGTTTCTTCATCCTCGCAGAAGTCGTCTACGTGCTGGTAGATTTCCAATTCTACAGCCAGCTAGAATACCAAAACCCGGGGGACGGAGCTAGCTGGATCGCTAGCTTCCTGGGCATTTATGAAGGCATACAAGGCCTGTTTCAAGTGGCGACTCAGTGGTTCGCTTCGAGCCGGTTGGTGGAAAGAATCGGTGTATTCGTGACGGCGATGATTTTGCCGGCGGGCATCGCTATACTAGGGGTGCTGACCATAGGAGCATCTCTGGGCCAGCTAGTATCTGTGTTTATCGGGCTAATATTGCTGAGATTTTTAGACGAACTGCTGCACTACACGCTTTTGGAAACCGTTAGCCCGGTTTTATTTCAACCGATTCCCGACAATATTCGATCGGGCATTCAAACTCTGGTCAACGGTGTGGGCGAACCTTTGTCCTGCGGAGCTACAGGAGTAGGCATCCTGATTATGCTGTGGGTGACAGGCAAGATACTCCCCCAGCAAGACGAAAATGTATTTCACGACCAGCAAAGCTTGATATTTATTGGCGTGATCGTCATATTGGCACTGTTGTGGGTGTTTGTCGTATGGTTGATCCGCTCTCAATACGTGGGTTTGTTGGTCAAAAGTGCGGAGCGGGGGCGCTTGGGAGTCACAGACGTTGACCTCAAAGCTCTCAAACGCGCAGTGGTGGAAACTCTACAAAAGCCGGGGGGCGAAGATGAAAAGCGCTCTTGCATAGAACTCCTGACGCAAATTGACCCCAAAAATGTCGGAGAAGTTCTGGCTCCCCTCCTCGATTCGCTGTCCCCAGGTTTGCAGCGCCAGAGCTTGGAAACGATGCTGCAACACCCGAACCCCGCATATTTAGAATCAGTCCGCGCACTCTCGCAGCAATCCTTGCCGCCGGAGGTTCTGGCCTTGGCTTTGCGCTACATCTGGCTGACGGAAGCTGAACCGAATATTGAGAGCTTGAGGCCTTACTTGCAGCCGACGGTTGATCCGGTGGTGCGGGGGACGGCGGCTGCTTTAATTATGAGAAGGGGCGATCGCCAGCAAAAGGCAGAGGCTACTAATACGCTGCGGCAAATGCTGACACACAAGCAAGAGCGGGAACGTGTTATGGGGACGCGGGCTCTGGGAGAAGCTGATTATTTGCAAGGACTGCGGCTGCATATTCCCAATCTGTTGCAAGATGAATCTCTGCGAGTGCGCTGCGCTCTGTTAGACGTGATTTCGTCTACTCATTCGGAAGAATATTATCCTTCGCTGCTGCGCGGACTTGGTTACAAATCGACTAGGGAAGCGGCTTTGCAAGCTATAGTCAAACTTCACAACGACGCCATTCCTTTGCTCGTGTATTTGGCTGAGGATATCCATAAGTCGGATTTGGTCAGGTTGCAAGCTTGGACTGCTCTGGGTCAAATTGGGACTCCGGAGGCGATAGACATTTTGGTCAGCAATTTGATGACTGCTTGGGGAACGACGAGGCGCAATATCCTCCGCATCCTGTTGAAAATGCCTTCGGAAGCTGGGATAGAAGGGGTTCTAGACCGCATCGGCCGTAGCGGCTTGGAAACTCTTATCGAACAGGAGTTAATGTTTATCGGTCAAATTTATGCAGGTCTGGTAGATTTGTCTGGGGTAACAAGCTACGGCAATTTCTCACAGCGAGAGGCCAACAGCGCTCGGAAACCTGGGAACGATACGGCTCAATTGTTGCAGCGGGCTCTGGCTGGGTTGGAAGCTGATGCTAGGGAGCGGTGTTTTTTGCTGATGAAGTTTCTTTATCCGCTGGACACGGTACAAGCCGCTGCTTTCAACATCGCTTCTGGCCAACCTTCTTTGGTTGCTAGGGGATTGGAAATTCTCGATAATACTGTGGATATAGCTAGGAAGCGATCGCTCATCAATTTGTTAGACCAACACTCGGAAAGAGAAAAATTGAGCAACCTCTCGGAATTGATGGTTTACAAACCTCTAGCCCCTAGCGATCGTTTGCGCCGCTTGCTAGAATTGCGCCATTTCCTTTCGGATTGGGCCTTGGCCTGCTGCTTTCACTTGGCGAGAGAAGCGCGCTGGAGTCTTACGGCTCAACAAACTCTCGTCTGTCTGCAGCACCCGACGGGTTTTGTCCGCGAAGCAGTGTTAGCCTATTTGAAAATAGCCTCGCCCCGGGCTTTGGTCGAATTGTTGCCCAGGCTGCAAAATGACCCCGATAATTTGGTATCGGCTCAAGTTGAAGAGATGATGGCAGAGTTGGGTGCTGGGGGAAAAAGGTAAAGAAGGAAGAAGGAAGAAGGAAGAAGGAAGAAGGAAGAAGGAAGAAGGAAGAGGGAAGAGGAAATAAAAATAAACTATGCCCAATGCCCAATGCCCAATGCCCAATGCCCAATGCCCAATGCCTCTTCCTTTGTTTAAGTTTAAATTAATCATTGCATCTCATTATGTTAACAAGCGTCGAACGCCTATTGTTTGTGAGGGAGGTTCCGATTTTTAAGGAACTGCGGGATGATTTTCTCGTGCGTCTAGCATCGGTAATGGATGAACTTTCGTTTCCTTCCAAGCACAGGATTTTTACGGAAGGACAAGAAGGGCGGTCTCTCTATATTTTGGTATCGGGAACGGTGCGCGTGCATATAGGCGATCGGGATTTGGCACAGTTGAAAGCAGGGGCTTGTTTCGGGGAAATGTCGCTGTTTGATGCAGAACCTCGATCGGCTTCTATTTCTACTCTCGAACAATCCGAGTGTTTGATGCTGACTCAAATGCAGCTATACGATGCGATTGATGAAACGCCGGGAATTGCGGTGAATATTATTCGCTTGCTGTCGCGCCGGATTCGGGAGTTGAATCAAAAGTTGAATGCTAAAGAGGCAATTATGCCTCCTACAGAGACTGTGAGAGTTCCTGAAATGCGATGAAATTGGGGAATTGAGAATTGTGTTTTTAGTCGATCGGTAATTCTGCACAATTTATATTCTGTAAGGTGCCAATAGCGCATAATTTCTCTGGCTAGTGTCCGCTATTGGCACCTTACGAATAGCCAGAGTAAACGCATCTAAATTAATTTGATAACAAGGTGAATTTGTGCATAACTAAATAGGACTTGCTGAATAATTGCTCGCTTTTTGGCGATGGGGAGTGATTGATTATTCAACCAGAGTTAAAGATGAGTTTTTCCTGCCTCATTTTGAGTAAAATATAAGCGCAAATTATGTTAAACCCAAAAACAGGCATTGTTTTCCCCGAACCGCATAAAAATCTACAAAAAACCGGGCGCCACCAGGTAGAAAGGTTCATTACTAAAAAATGATAGCAATAGCTGTACTAGAGGTATTCTCAAGTTTTGTCATTACCAGATTCAGGCTAAATATTCGTTTACGCAAGCCCCAAATTTTCCTTCAATTGCCTGACGAATCCTCTCCTCTTCCTTTGCTTGCTTCTTTTTTTCTTTACTCACATTGGCTGGAGGTCTTTCTAGAGGTGCTTCACTGATTCTAATTCCTTTTTCTTTACACCAAGCTCGGTTTTCTCGCTTTACGATAAATCCGCTCTGCATGAACGGACTCACCGATAATATCCTGTGAAGCTATAATAAGCTTCTACTGATGCTTTCAAGTCTCCTGATTCCTTAAAATTATCCCAGCTCATCCGGTCTAAAAATACATATCCTTCAAATTAAGATTTAATTTAATCGCTGGTATTTATAATTATGAACTTTCTTTAAAGACTAAATTAGATATCGCCTGAGACTTTCGCAAGAGGTCTAATGATACTCTCATCAAAAAAAATGTAACTATAGAGAAGCACCAAACCCGAATCTTTATCAGTCATAGGCAATCTCAAATCTCAAATCTCAAATCTCAAATCTCAAATCTCAAATGGCATGACTATCGCCAATAAGGCCGGCCCTTCCAAAAAACTCCCACAGTAACTCCGATTAGTGCAGCTTCCGATAAACTTGCTAATAAAGGAGGGATGGGTAGGAATGACTTTAACACCAAACCCAAGAGCACGCAGAAAACTAAAACCCACAAACTAATTCGGTTGAGCAAAAATTGTTGTTGCCAATACTCTAAAAAGTAAACTGCTAAAGCTCCCATTCCCAGTGCAGCAACGAAAGGTATCAATGTCCCGAGGGATGGGCCGTAAAGAAGCGTCACGACGTTGCGGATTGGCCGCGATTGCGTGAAACCCCAGGCTAAAAATAACTCCAATCCAACCACGATGCAGTTGACGAGGGCGGCAATTTGCAGCATTTCTCGCCAAGGTAAAAGTTTTAAGCGCCGCAGAAAATTACTCACGATCGGCAGATTAGGTAGGTTGCTTTGATTTTATAACAGTTTTGCCCTGGCGATCGACCTTTGAGGACAATTTGTGAAGTAAAATAAAGATATAGAGCAGTCTCTTGACAAATTCACCCAGAGTACCTGCCTATTAGTTGTTGGAACCGTGAAAGGAAAAAAGTTATGGTGGAGAACACTGTCGATTGTGCTGTAGCTTGCGTCAATGGCTGCGTTCTGGGCGACAAGTGCCCGAAGCGGGAATACGCAGAAGCAACGTCCAACTTTATTGAAAATACTTCTCTGGATAAAATGCTAGAAATAGCAGAGGAAGCGGTGAGAAGGAAACGGACGGAACCCCCCAAATGGATAATTCCTGATTTTCCCGAATAGAATTAACATCCACATTAAAAAGCGATCGCCCGTTGCAAAAGGGCGATCGCTTTTTGTATGCCCAATGAAATAGCTGCTCCAAATCCATATATTTCCTGGGATAGAAGCTAAAAGCTTAAATAGTAATTAAAATACTACTTAACTATATGCATCGGCAATTACTAAAAACAATTCCGTTAAAGCCAAATTCGGACATTTTAAATTTAATTGAGTTCAAAAAGAAACAGGAGTAAGTATCGTGGCAAAGCCAAAAAAACGCAACCCAAAAACAACAACTGAACGCGATAATTTGGGCGAATTGCCTCAAGAAATTACCGAATCTTACGGTACCGGCGTCATCGATCAACCGGGATTGAGCCAAGACGACATAACAACCCTGCAGGACAGCAGTTCGGAATACTCTTCCACCAGTTCCCAAATCGGTGGCGAGGATGGCGATCCTGCTGCGGAACAAGAAAGTGCCACTGGCGAGCAATCGGTGGGCGGAACTGCGCCTACTCCCGACCTGGATATGGTTGACGAACTCGGAGCTGCTGCGGGCATAGAAATGCCCGATGGCGCTATTTTAAACACAAAAAATATGCTTGAACATCGAGATGAAAGTCGCTGGGAATTAGACCCTAGTTCTGCGGAAGATTATCAGGAACGACCGGATTTCTAGGTAGATTTTTCACCAAAAAATAGGTAGTATAATAGGAGCGGATTCACCAGTATCCATACTTCATCTGCCAAGTATTTGTAAATCCGCCCCTCATCACTTTTGCTCTCGCAACACATATCCAACTCCCCGAACACTAGGCAGCAGGCGTTTGGATTTACTTGCTTCTAATTTAATCCGTAACGCACGAATATACACTTCAATCAGGTTGCACAAGCCAACCCTTGTGACGCCTAGAAAATCGTTAATCGGAAGCTTTATCTCAACTACGACAAGAAAGTACAAGCACAGTGGATTGGGCGATATCCCTGGTCACATTGCTTTAGCGAACAAAAATTAGCCTACTATTGTGAATAACAAAGAATTGTTCAGCTAAGCTCAAAGTGATGCAGGGAATTAGTGGCTAACTGGCACTGACATTACCGCCAGCAGTTTTCATTTCCCTGAGAACAAGGTAATTGTAATTGCTCGATTGCGTAATTGAGAAAGCTGTACCTCACCCAACTGACAACTGCTATATCTTCTTATTGCTTAACATCTCCGGTGAATTACCCCTCATAAAGCGTGTTTGTAGTCAGGACTTTAGCCTTCTATATGCGGCTGAATAATCACTATTAGTCCTGACTACAAACTTACTGTGCTTAGATCACCGGGTATGATATTATGTATCGCAAAAACCGGGTTGATGAAGCCAACCCTCTTCAACAAAAAGGTGATATATGGAATTTAAAGATTTTCTGGCTTTGCTGCATCCTATTTTAGCTGTAGCGATTGTTTTTCCTATGCTTGGTATTGTTCTCAATATGGGGTGGCAAACCATGCAGCGTCGGAAGCAAATTGCGATCGACACCAAGAGCAAAATTCCACCTGTAGTCGGTTCAGAACACGTCAAAGCAGGTCGAATTCTGTCAGGTTCTGTGGTAGGAGTGACGTTGTTGGGTCTAGCCTACCCGATTTTTGAGCATATTTTGAGCAAGGATGTTTGGAGCCAAAACTCGTTTCAGGTCATTTTCATTGTGCTAATGTTTGTTGCAACGATCGCCTCTTTGGTCATGCTATATCGAGCGACCCCCGCTTTATGGCGCGGCATATTTGCGACCCTAACAGGTACTGGTTTGGTGATTCTTGGCACTCAAGATGGCGTTTATCGGCGAACCAATGAATGGTATTGGTCTCACTACTACATTGGGATCGCCGCTGCGCTAATTATGGTTTTCTCGCTTGCCATCATTGAAGACATTTACAAAGACCGCTCAAATCGCTGGCGCACTATCCATGTGATATTGAACTCGATCGCTGTGCTGCTCTTTCTGGGACAGGGAATGACCGGAACCAGGGATTTATTAGAAATTCCTCTGAACTGGCAGAAACCCTATATTTATACCTGTGATTTCGCCAATAAGACCTGCCCAAAGCCGTGAGCGATGGCCTTATCGATATTCAAGTCTAAAATTAGTAGAAATTAGAGTGGGCGGGACACCCCACAAGGAATTTCATGTATTGTGGAACAGGCATCTTGCCTGTTTTTGAGATTTTATGTATTGTGGAACAGGCATCTTGCCTGTTCTTGAGATGAGAATGTTGGAATATCTGGGTCACTACCAATCAGTCACAAATCTTATTCATTGCGAGTCAAACCCTGAAGGCTAACTTGCAAAATCGACAAACCCAAAATTAGCAAAAACAAAACCAGCCCGATCGTACAAGCATAGCCAATTTCCAAATCCTTAAAAGCCCGTTCGTAAAGATAATAAACAACAGTCTTAGAACTATTGCGAGGGCCGCCCTGAGTCATAATATAAACTTCTTCAAAAACCTTAGTAGCAGAAATCGCCGAAATCACGGCTACCAAAACTAAATAAGGCTTCATCAGTGGCACAGTAATATCCCAGTGCTTTCCCAAACCATCAGAACCATCAATAGCAGCCGCCTCATAAAGTTCTGCCGGAATAGCTTGCAGCCCCGCCAAATAAATCACCATGTAGTAGCCCAATCCTTTCCAGATAGTAACCGCCATGACGCTAAAGATTGCTAGCTTCGGATTAGCCAACCAAGAAACAGGAGGCAAACCCAACAATTCCCCCAACTGATTCAGCAGTCCAGTCTCAGCAAACAGCCACTTCCAAGCAATCCCGGCGACAACCATCGAAATCACCGCCGGCGTGTAGTATGCTGCTCGAAACCAGTTCATCCCCTTAAGTTTTTGGTTGCACAAAATCGCCATTCCCAACGGTAGAACAACCAATACAGGCACAACGCAGGTGAGATACAGCAGCGTATTCGTCAAAGTTTGCCAGAATGTGCGATCGCCCCATAACCTGTTAAAATTCTTCAAACCCACCCACTGTGGCATTTGAGTTAAATCATATTCGTAGTTGGTAAAACTCAAATAAAAAGCTTGCACCGCAGGCCACAAAACAGTCAAACTCAAAATAAATAAAGCCGGAAGTAAAAACAAATAAGGCGTCAAGGAGCGTCGGGAAAAAGTCACAGACATAATAATTAGTAATTGGTAACTTTACTCGTTAACAGGCTATGCCTGGGAACCAGTTATAAAACTCGCATTTGTAGGGTACTATTCGGCGCACTGGCACTGAGTCCTGGAAACGATTTCTTGTCCCCCCCTTACTAAGGGGGGTTAGGGGGTATCTAGACTTCGACCCTACAAATAATAATTATTTAACTCCCGCAAACAAACCCTGCCAGTCTCCGGGAGAACTGGCATTTTCCCCCTCTTTCACCTCAAAAGTAACCTTGCAAGCTTGAGGTTGTTCCAAAGCCTGCACGCACAATTCTGCAATATCTTCCCGACTAACTTTGCCCCTAATATTGTCTCCTTGCTCAAATATTAAAGCTTTGCCTCCCGGTTCTTCAGTCAAAGCGCAGGGTCTGACAATAGTATAAGGTATGCCGCTCGATCGCACACAATCTTCCCCTTTCAACTTCCAAGTCAAAATCCCCCCCAACATATCATTCATCCTGACTGCCGGCGGTTCTTCTTCCAAGTTAATTCCAGGGCGGCCCGGGCGGGTAACTCCTGCCGAACTCACCATCACAAATCGCGGCAAAGTCTGTCCCCCATCAGCTTTAATAGATTCTAACTCCAGTTGAAAAATACCCGGTGTAAATTTCGGGTTGAGCGCCCCATCATATTCAAACTTGCTCAACATTAACTGAAAAGAAAAAATACTGCTGGCATCAAATTTAGAGCCATCCTTGACAGTTTTGGCGCGGAATACTGGAATTAACTCATCAAAAGGAACAGTGATAGTAATCCAGATATTGTAAACCGTATCAAACGAATAGCAATAGCCAATTCCATCCCATTTAGCTTCGCTGCGAACAATCAATTTGTAGCGCTTACCGTCTCCTTTGACCCGCAGTTGGAGGCCGCTAAATCCTGTGAGATTGAGCGGAGGATCAAAGTTGCGGGTACGCACCGAAGCAAAACCGCCCGAGTTGGCGGTAGAAACATTGCCTGTGAATATAGCCGTATTGTCTGTCAGCCGAATCGAACTTTCGCTGGTGCCGCCCATCACGATATCGTCTAGCGCACCCCAAGTTTCTTTTAAATCTTGGCTGGGTTTTGTGAAGTCAAAAATTGTTTTTTCGCCTGCTTGAATTAGCTGGTGGCGAACAGCTTGCACTAAATTATTGAGGCCTTTGTATTCGACTATTTCGGGAACATCCACAACTTCCGGCATATAAAATTTGATGCCTTGATAGTATTTTTCCCTGGTTGGGGTGTCTCCTTCTATCGGTTGAACTTTAGTGCCGGTACAACAGATAACTGCTTCCACGCCCTCGGTTACTAGCGGTGTTAGCGTTTCTGGGAGAGTGATATCTCCTTCGACTAATTCGACATTATCGCCGAGAATTTCTGTTGCTCTTTTAGCATCTCTGACGAGGCAGCGTACTTTATATCCGCGCTGTTGCAGCCGCTTGACAACTCGCTTCCCGACGCCGCCGGTGGCACCGGCTACCAGTATCAGTTTGGGTTGGTCTTTTTTAGTTTTGCTGCTGCTTCCAAAGAGTTGTTGCAGCCAGCTAATGCTGCCAATGAAGGGAATGACGCCGAAATAAGCCAAGGTTTTGAGAAACCGGCCGGCATCCCATTGGGCGGTTTTTTTTTCAGTCATACTAGCTTCCTCTGAAGTGGCTCAAATCTACTTAGCTGCTTTTGTATTTTAATCGAATTTTCGATTTGTGAATTTGGGCGATTTCCTAGCCTACCCTTCGGGAACCCCTACGCGGACTTTTTTTCACTTGACAATGGGTGTGGGATGAGTTTGGTTCAAGGGAATCTCAATAATCAACTCGGTTCCCTCTCCGGGGGCTGAAAAGCAAGTCAATTTGCCACCATGTTGTTCTACCGCAATTTCGTGGCTAATCGCCAAACCTATCCCTGCACCTTTGCCCACCTGTTTTGTGGTAAAAAAAGGCTCAAAAATTTTCTGGCGAACTTCTTCTTCCATGCCCCAACCGTTGTCCTTGATCCGAACTGCTACGGCTTTTTCTCCGGGACAAAGTTCAGTCATGATCCGAATTTGTCCGTACTTAACTGGCTCTTCTTTGTCCCCGCCGTGGGACGATAAATTCTTGTTGATAAAAGCCTCTTCGAGAGCATCAACTGCATTTGTCAGTACATTCATAAATACTTGGTTGATTTGAACTGCGTAACACTCAACCAAAGGCAGAGAGCCATATTCTTTGATGAGATGAATTGCTGGGCGATCGGGCTTCGGTTTGAGTCGGTTGCTCAAAATCAGCAAAGCGCTGTCCAATCCGTCGTGAATGTCAACTGGTTTAATCTCTGCTTCGTCAATTCTAGAGAAGTTTCGCAGCGACTGAACTATCTCGCGGATGCGGTTAGCTCCTACTTTCATTGAACCCAGCAACTTGGGTAAGTCTTCAACTATAAACTCTAATTCAACAGCTTCTATTTGTGCTTGAATTTCTGGCGAAGGCGACGGATAGTGCTGCTCGTAAAGCTGCAATAAATTGATCATTTTTTGACTGTATTCATTAGCATAGCTAAGATTTCCGTAGATAAAGTTAATCGGGTTAGTGACTTCATAAGCAACCGCCGCCACCAACTGTCCCAAACTTGACATTCTTTCGCTTTGCACCAATTGAGTTTGCGCCCGTTTAAGCTCGGACATCGCTGTTTTTAAATTAGCAGTTTTTTCCCGTTCTCTGGCGACTGATGCTTCTAGTGCTGTATTTAATTTTTCGAGTTTATCGACTTGGCACAGCACTATATTAATCATTGCTTTTCTCAGTTCCAATGCAGCGTCTATTTCGCATTGTTTCCAAGGCAACGATTTGTACCTGACATTTTCTTTCCACAGCTCGAAGGATTTCCGAGGAGACAGTCGAGGGTTCCCATCTTCATCGGTTTCAACTGGTTTGTTGGGGTTGCCCGCCCAATTCACCGTCTTAATTACTTCCGGGCGAAACCACAAAACGTATATTTTCTGCGTCGGCGATATTGCTATAGCCAAACACCCGCTGGCTGTGTCTTTAAATTCCTCAGCTTCTGGATAGCATTGGGTGAGCGAGTCTGTATAAAAAATTTCTTTATTTAAATGCTTTTGCACCCACTGAGTTAAGTATTTGAGGGATTCTCCTTGAGGTGTTTGCCCTACTTGATAGCAATTATCTCCAAATACTATTGCGGCTCCCTGGGCGTTGACTGCTTCTAGCAAATTATGCTGACATTTAACTAACACTTGTGACAAGTTGTCGGACGTGGATATGTCTTCAAAAATCTTGGTTTGAATCGATTTTAAGTGTAGTTTGTAGTCGTAGTCTTCGTTGCCTTCTTTTGATTGCAGTTCTAAGGACATTACTTGCCCGATAAATTCGCAGGCGGCGCGCAATTCATAGTTAAGGTGTTTTGGTGTATAGTTGTGGCAAGCAATCAATCCCCACAGTTTTTTGTCTTTGATTAACGAGATTGACATCGAAGCTGCAACGCCCATATTTTGGAGGTATTCTATGTGAATGGGAGAAACGCTTCTCAACACGCTGAAACTCAGGTCTAGGGGCTGGGGGGTAACAGCATTGTTTCCTGAAACAACGGGGACGGGTTGATAATTAATATCTGGGATTAACCTCAGCCAATTTAACGCATACAGTTGTCTGGCTTGTTTGGGAATATCTGAACTAGGGTAGTTTAATCCCAAGAAAGGACTTAGATTTTCTGCTTTGTCTTCAGCGATCACAGCGCCGTTGCCTTCGTGGTCAAATTGATAGAGCATAACTCGATCAAAACCAGATATTTTTCTGACTTCTTCTACAGTTATTTGAGATAATTCTTTGAGAGTTTTGGCGCTTTGAATTTTGCTGACCGTGGCTCTCACTGAATGATAAAAGCTAAAAACAGAAAGATTTTCTGGGTTGGTGGCTAATTCTAATTCGACCATCAATACTTCTTCTACTCGGTGAAGTATGCAGTCAAATTCTAAATATTTACCTGGCTTCTTGACAACAGTGAGTTTAATGGGATTAACGGTTTTTAAGTTTTCATTAAGCAAACAAAGCTTGAGTTTTTTTAATTGAACTCGATTGAATAATAAGCTCAAATTTTTACCGATCGCACTTGCTGCATCAATTCCTAACAAATCTTGCGTATTTTCGCTGACTTGGACTATTTCTAGTTCAGGTTCTCGTACCACAAGTAGCACCCCGTGTGGCTGAATGTGCCCCGATAGGTGAATTGGTTCTCTGTCGCAGTTTGTCAAGTCAACTTCTTCGAGTGCGGGAATTGTGATTTGTTGATCCATTTGCTTTGTCTTCCGCTGTGAAATTTGGAGAGGGTTCTATTGATTTGAGATTTGAGAGCAAATTGGCTTTTCCATAATAATCTCATATTGTTCGATCGCATAATGGCTCGATCCCTTGACGGACACGGAGAATCAATCACCCGATACTCAGCGAATCAAAAATGATTTAGTCGAAAACCAGCCTGCAGTATATGTTGCTGTTTAAGCCGCCTCAGCGTTCTAGAATTTTTACCGACTTGGCTATTCTATACTATCCCTTCCCGATGTTAATTATCATAGCAATTGTTGCCATTCTTCAAGTATGTTTAATAATTTCCCAAAACTTTAATATTTGTGGTAAAATTTTGCCTGCTGGAAAAGGGGGAGAGAAATGCGTCTCCAGAGCGGCCTACTTACTGAAATATTAAGTTAAGGTAAGGGTGACAAGATCTGAAAGTCAAGTCACGCTAAGCTCTTGAAGTATACCCAACAGGCCCGACAATTAGACTGATGATCGACTTCAATACAGTTACTGAATTTTCTCATACCTACTGCATAGCTATCTGTGCCTTTTTAGTTCCGGCAAACTTGCTGACTACTTTGCATACAGCGATTTTGATAGGACTAAACCGACCTCGAATGCAAATTTGGGCGTCTGTCGCTGTGGCCAGCCTTTGGGCTACAGCAATGATATTTCACGTTTTTACCTGGTTCGCGATCGGGGTAGTAATGCCTCCGACATACATCTTGCTAGTTATGGCAATTACTTGTCTGACAATCAATGTCTGGGCGATCGCTCATCCTGCAAGCATGATGCAATTAATTCGAGTTGCGGTATCAGTTGTTAGGGGATATTTCAGAAGGAAGAAGGATGTAGTTGTCTAAGAGAGACAGATATAGCTATCTAGCAACTCAACAAAAAATGGCAGGGGGTAATGTGAAAAAAATCAGGGAAAATATGGGTTTCAGAAGAGTTTGTTGGAAGACAAATCGTGCTTCTGAGGGCTGAGTTTTTAGCGCTTATTCCGGTTCGCGATCGCGACAATCTTCTGCTTCCGGGCCACGGGGATGGATCGTGCAGTTGAGCAGGTAGCCGCCATCGCTTCTGCCGTAATAGTAGCGGCATCCGATACAAATTGCGGGAGGTTCGATCGCACTTTGGTAAACCGGATAATCCGCAGTCGCCAGCAGCGAAAAGTCCCGCTGCGTCTGAACATTCCCGATAATAGCGCCGGAGAGTTCGACAGCTTGGCGGATGTTTTCGATCCGGGTGTAAGGCGGCAGGTAAATGTCAATACAAAGGCGTAGACCCTGGCTATCCTGATCGTGGCGGGTAATAGTGCCTCCGAGCAAACCGACGCGCGAAGCGATAGTCGAGGAAAATTCGCTCAGGGAGGTGCAGTAACCGGAGAAAACGTGAATATGTTCGTCCGTAGTAGCTCTCACCGTCAGGCGAGTGGGAATTCGCAATCTCAGGTAAGCGTCGAGTTCGTCAAAAACTGGTTCGGCGATTGATAGCATTTGGTTTGCATCTTCGTGCTTGAGCCCAAAACCCTTAGAAACCTTTGACACAAGGACTACTAAAATATCAAAAACTTCGCTTAAGAGGGATTGTAACCTGCTATCAATGGCGATCGGACATTCTCTCAGCAGCTTTAAATAATCCTCCAAACGATGAGCAATGCGCTGAATGCTGCTAAATCCGAGCATAGCTGCTCCCCCTTTAATCGAGTGCGAGGCTCGGATAAGCTGGTGTATTCTTTGGGGATCTGGCACGGTATTTTGCAGATCTTGCAAGCCTGGTTCGATAATTTGGATCTGTTCTGTGGCTTCTTCGATAAAGTAGCCGATGATCCGCTGTAGTTGTTCTGGCAGCATAATTTTATTCTCCTAAAGGCAACCGAGTATTATTAGTCATTACTCAAACCTTTGATAGTCCTGAATCGATATTTCACCGATCAGTTATTGGGGTTTTTAAGCCCTAATTTGTTTTATTCTGACTCACGGCAACTGTAGTGGCAATGTCGAAAACTGTTAACTCTTAACTGTTGACAGTAATTTTTTTTGCTCCGACGGTAGCGGTTGCTACCCCCAACAGCAGCACCCCAGCACCTGCGAGTACCGCCGGCGCAGGCACTTCCCCAAACAGCAAATAACCCAACCAACTCGCCCCAACCGGTTCAAACAAGATGGCAAGAGTTACCAGAGTTGGGGAAATCTGCATTACGGCCCAGTTCAAAATGGTGTGGCCGACTAACTGAGGCAAAGCGGCCGTTAACAAAATATAAAAATATACAATGTCGGGGTAATTAGTATAAGTAGTGCCGAAGGCGAAGGGGAGAGGCAACAGTACGATCGCAGCAACAGTATAGGCGATCGCGATATAGCCACCAATTCCCAGTCCCCGCCGCTGAGCTTCCCGGCCCAGCAGCAAATACAAGCTGACAGCCCAGGAACCAGCCAGAGCCAGGAAATCGCCCAGCAGTTGGCTGCTGCCAGCATCCGCTGCGCCCGCACTTCCCACAGCGATCGCCATTCCTCCAGTCAGGGCTATAGTAATGCCAGTGATCGACATTTTGCTGAGTTTTTCCCCGAACCAGAAGCGCGACAACAGCGCTACCCAGACAGGATTAGTGGTGACGAGGGCAGTCGAGGCGGCGATCGAAGTATAAGAAAGTGAGGTAATCCACAGAGCAA
Source organism: Microcoleus sp. Pol8_D6 (assembly GCF_036700965.1). Lineage (NCBI taxonomy): Bacteria > Bacillati > Cyanobacteriota > Cyanophyceae > Oscillatoriales > Microcoleaceae > Microcoleus > Microcoleus sp. Pol8_D6. The sequence goes on from NZ_JAUBPW010000036.1 coordinate 51,996, forward strand.
AATGCAGGGCGAGACACAAACCCGCAGCAACAGCATAGCGCCGAGTTCCCGGTTGCAGGGCGTTCCACTGAATTTTCCGCCAAGCCGGAAGCAGAATTAATGCAGATAAAGTCAGACGAGAGGCCGCGAGTACCAGACTGAAACCCAAACCGCCCGCCCCTGCTGAAAAGTTAGCCAGCCGAATTAAAATTGAGGAAGTTGAGACAGCTAAAACCCCAATAATTAACACTAGGGCGATCGACCAATTAGGTGCTTGTTTCGGAAGATTCATTTTTTAGGCATTGGGCATTGGGCATTAGGAAAATTTACAAAGCAATTTTCGCACAAATTATGAATAATTTCTATTCTCTTCTTCTCCTCTGCTCTTCTCTCTTCCTTCGCGTCCTTCGCGCCTTCGCGGTTCGTTAAAAAAAAACCGTTCCGAAGCACAAATAATTCCTATACTCCATAATTATTAATATAGAGCGCCCCTAAAATTCCCTGACCTCTGTTATAGTTTCCATATCGCAAAAAAAAATTAGCCAGTTACAATTTATAACTATCTATGGCTCCTACAGTTTTGATTACAGGCGCTTCTCAAGGAAGTGGCAAAGCAACAGCAATTTTATTTGCAAGTAAAGGTTACGATGTAGTGATGGTAGCTCGCCAGCCAGAGAGATTGGCTGCAGCAGCGGCTCAAGTGCAGCGAGAAGGCACTTCCGCTGTAGCTATTCCAGGGGATGTTGGCGACATTCAACAAGTGCGCGCGATCGTCCAAAAAGCCCTAGATACCTGCGGCAACATCGATGTTTTGGTTAACAATGCTGGCATTTGTCTCACGGGGGGGATCGAGTACACTACCTCCGAAGACTGGCAGCAATTAATGAATACCAATTTTTGGGGCTGCGTTAACACAATTCAAGAAATTTTGCCACATTTTCTGCAACGAAAAACAGGGACAATAGTCAATGTTGGTTCTATTGGCGGCAAAATGCCTTTGCCTCAAATGACTGCTTATTGTGCCAGCAAATATGCAGTAACCGGTTTAACAGAAAGTTTGCGATTGGAATTAGCGCCTCAAGGTATTCACGTTTGCGCCGTGCATCCAGGCTTGATTAACAGCGATTTTTTAGAAAGAGCTCAATTTCGCGATCGAGACGAACCCGCAGTCGAATTGCGCCGCCAGCAAATGAGCAAAATGCTGAAATCTGAGTGGGCAACTCAGCCAGAAGATATTGCTAAAGCTATCTGGGATGCTGTGAAAAATCAGCGTGCAGAAGTTACCGTCGGCCCTGCTTTTTTGGCATCGGAAGCTTATCGTTTGTTCCCAGGTTTGATGCAGTGGGCAATGGAAAAGGGCAAGTTATAATCCTAAGTGGGAATGGGTAATTGGTAATTGGTAATTGGTAAGATGCGCCCTAAGCACCAGACAAATTATTAGTAACGCGCCTGAGTCCTAGGCGCAGATCCACTTGAATATATACAACTAAAGAAAGAGACTGTTAAACCCGCCCCGAACACTATAATGGCAAACAAACCAGGAAACACCACCATGCAAATCAAAGCACTGGCAGCTAAAAAAACAGGGGGATTGCTTGAAGAATACAAATTCGATGTTGAACCTCCCAAAGTACATGAATGTCTGATAAAAGTCTTAACTTGCGGCATCTGTCACTCAGACTTACACATGATTGACAATGACTGGGGTCAATCAAAATATCCCCTCGTTCCGGGCCACGAAGTTATCGGAGAAGTGGCAGAAATAGGGCCGCAAGTGACTCATTTAAAAGTGGGCGATCGCGTTGGTGTCGGCTGGCAAAGGTCGTCTTGTTTGCAGTGCCGCGACTGCTTGCGCGGTAACGAAAATCTCTGCGATGAAAACCAGGGATTAATTGTTACAGGCCCGGGCGGTTTTGCCGATTATTTGATGGTAGATTCCCGGTTTGCTTTTCCTATTCCCAAAGGCATCGATTCCAAAATAGCGGGGCCGCTGTTGTGTGGCGGAATTACGGTTTACGCCGGTTTGCGGAATGCGGGGATGAGTTCCGGGCAAGAAATTGGCATTCTCGGCATCGGCGGTTTGGGACACATGGCGGTGCAATTTGCGAAAAAATTAGGCAACCGCGTTACAGTTTTTACTACTTCCCAAGATAAGGCAGAATTTGCACAAAAAATGGGGGCGGACGAAGCTATTGTAGTAGGAAAAGGCGAAATTCCTCAAGCGCCTAGCAGCAAATTAGATATTTTGTTGAGCACTGTTCCTGCTGCTTTAGATTGGGTTCCGTACATTGATTTTCTCGATTCTGACGGTGCGCTTGCTTTTGTGGGGGTTCCCGACGCACCTTTGAGCATTCCCTTGTTTCCGTTGCTGACAAAGCGGCGCAGAATTATGGCTTCGCCGATCGGCGGTCGCGCTATGATTAATGAAATGCTGTCAATTGCAGAGAAGTTTGGGATTGAGCCGATTATCGAAGTTTTTGCGATCGCACAAGCGAATGAAGCAATGCAGAAAGTCCGCGACAATCAAGTGCGCTATCGCGCAGTTTTGACGGTGAGTTAGATAATGCGTAATCGGTAAGGTGCGCCTAGCGCACCCTACTAGAGATATATAAGCAACGACTTAAAGCAAAGAATTAGCATTAATAAAACGACCGTTTAAATCGGCTGGGGTCACATTCAAAACAGTACCCAACAAAGCATTAGTAAAACCAAATCTAATATTAGTAGCTTCTACACGGCCGTTGCCATCGGGATCGAGACTTCGCTGGGAGATGCCACCCTTGGCTAATAAGCTAGTTCCACCGGCTATACTTGCAGGATCGATCAGCAGCAGTCTCGGATCGTTCAAGCTATAACTTACCTCTTCCAAGGAGATATTGCTACTGGTAAATGGCACACTAATTCCAATCGAATCGTTAGACTTATCAAAATCCACAATTACCGCGTCAGGAACTTCAATGCCAACTACTCGGACTCCCGCTTGATCGACTCTCAAAACAAATACATCGCTACCTGCACCACCTTGGTAAATATCTACATCTCTGTCGCCAATTAAAGTATCGTTGCCGTCACCGCCCACTAACAAATCAACACCTTGTCCTCCGCGCAGGAAATCATTTCCCGCACCCCCATCAAGGAAATCGCTATTTCTATCTCCTGTCAAGAAATCCTCGCCAATTTCTCCCACAACATCGTCATCATCTTTGCCACCGTAAATAGAATCACTGCCGACACCACCTAACAGACTGTCTTTACCATCGTTACCGAAAATCCGTTCTGCATCTGACGATCCCCTGACAGTATCATTGCCGCCCACCATCCAAAGTCCCCCAGGAAAACTAGCAAGTTGTCCTGGTGCAAGTGTAATATTTTCAGAAGAATTGTCTCCTACCAAACGAGAGGTGTCAGAATTATCTGGTGTGAGTACCATATTTGTAAACTTTGTGCGATGTGATTATGGATATTTTGCAATATTCTACAGCTTATTAGGGTGCGCCAGAACACAGTTACTATGTCTATGGAGCGATCGAGCAATCGTTGGCGCAGCCTACTAGCCAGCTCGATCGCTCCATCTTGGCACAAGCCTGATGGAAATACCCTAGATTAAAATAAAAGTTAAAATTTGAGCCGATGCCAATTATCTTAGTTGAAGACTTGAGCAAAGTTTATCCGGTAGCGATTAAAGAACCGGGGCTTAAAGGAACAGTGCGACACTTTTTTAGTCGCACTTACCGCAATATCAAAGCAGTTGAGGGCGTTTCTTTCAGTATTGAACCGGGGGAGGTCGTGGGGTTTCTAGGTGCTAACGGTGCGGGCAAAACTACTACGCTGAAAATGCTGACTGGTTTGATTTATCCCTCGGCTGGTACTGTGAGAGTGTGCGATCGTACTCCTTTTCGTCGGGAAGCAGATTTTCTCCAAAAAATCACCTTAGTGATGGGCCAGAAACAGCAGTTAATTTGGGATTTACCTGTGCTTGACTCTCTGCGAATCAATGCCGCTGTCTACGGCATTCCCGATACAGATTATCGGCGGCGAGTCGGAGAATTGACAGAGATGCTGTCACTAGAAGGCAAGTTAAATCAGGCAGTACGAAAGCTTTCTTTAGGCGAACGCATGAAAGCTGAATTGATGGCGGCGCTGCTGCACCAGCCGGAAGTATTATTTTTAGATGAACCGACTTTAGGTTTGGATATAAACGCACAGTTTAGCGTCAGGCAATTTCTGCGAGAATACAACGATCGCTATCAAGCAACGGTGCTGTTGACGAGCCATTACATGGCTGACATTACTGCTTTGTGCAAGCGCGTTTTGTTAATCCATGAAGGGCAATTAGTTTATGATGGCAGTTTAGACGGGTTGCTCGACAGGTTTGCACCTTATCGGGAAGTTCAGGTAAAATTAGCTAAGCCGCTGGCAAAGGATAGTGCTTTTGCTTACGGGGAGGTAGAATCTATTGAGGGACAATCGGTGCGTTTTTTAGTGAAAAGGGAAGAACTGACGGTGAGCGTGGCGAAGATTTTGGCGGAGTTGGAAGTGATAGATTTGACTGTTACTGACCCGCCAATTGAAGAGGTAATCGGTCGCGTTTTCCGCACGGGAAAAGTGTAATGTTTTTGGCTGGATTCATTCTCCATAAAAGGCAAGATATCTGTTTTACTAAAGTTTCAATGTTTTTTGGAACGGGCATCTTGCCCGTTGCTAACACTGAAAAATTGAACAGGCAAGATGCCTGTTCCACTAGAGTTTCAATGTTGTGTGAAACGGGCATCTTGCCCGTTGCTAACGCCGAAAAATTAAATCTAAAAATGATATGACAAAATCAATCAAAATTGCTAAAACTTTGTTATTTACCTACTACGCTTATATGCTCGAATACCGGGCAGAATTGTTTTTGTGGGCCCTGTCGGGAGCTTTGCCATTTATCTTGATGGGTGTTTGGACGCAGGCGGCGGAGACTGGTCAATTTGGGCTGAATTCCATCGACTTTGCCCGTTATTTTTTAGCCACTTTCATTGTCAGGCAAGTAAATGTAGTTTGGGTAATTTGGGAGTTTGAAAAGGAAGTAGTGCAAGGCAAGCTATCTAATAGATTGTTGCAGCCTCTCGATCCCGTATGGCACCACTTCGTATCTCACGTTTCCGAAAGGTTTGCAAGGCTGCCATTTGTATTCGGATTAGTGCTGCTGTTTTTTTCACTTTACCCGCAGTCTTTTTGGCTGCCGAGTTTGGGCAGGTTTTTGCTATTCTTGTTGGTTATCGTCTTGACTTTTTGTTTGCGGTTTCTGATACAGTATACTTTTGCGCTGTTTGCTTTTTGGCTGGAAAGGGCAAGTGCGATCGAGCAATTCTGGTCTTTAATTTACCTGTTTTTATCGGGAATTACCGCGCCGTTAGAAGTGTTTCCCGCACCCGTGCGCGAAGTAGTTTTGTGGACGCCTTTTCCTTATTTGATTCATTTTCCCGCTTCAATCTTGATCGGATTGCCCGTAGATGTAGGCCGCAGTTTGTTGGTAATGTTGGTTTGGGCTGCGGTGTTTTTTGTGTGGAATCGCTGGCTTTGGCGGCAGGGCTTGAAGCAGTATTCGAGCATGGGAGCTTAAATAATAATTAAAAATTAGAAAACTGTAAGGTGCGTCACAGTAAAAATATTACTCGTTTTGTCAAAAACACTTAGCTGACGCACCATTCTTAACTGTGAAGTAAATCTAAAATCTACAATCTAAAATCTAAAATCCACTGACGCACCTACTTAACTCGATCGCACACATCATGCAAAAATGCAATCGGGAGTATTCGACAATTGCATAAACACCGATTTTTTGTATATATAAGTACAAAAGTTTACAATAAAGTCTTATATTAATAAACCCAACGACTGATAAACGGGATAAAAAAGATTCTAATGACAGCCAAAAAAAACCTCATTGTAATCGGCAATGGCATGGTAGGTCACAAGTTCCTAGAGTTAATGGTGAGCTCGGATGCTGCCAAACACTGGAATTTAATTACTTTTTGTGAAGAACCGCGCGTTGCTTACGATCGCGTAAACCTCAGCGGATTTTTCTCTGGCAAAACAGCGGGAGATTTATCTTTAGTTGCACCGGGATTTTACCAAGAAAACGGCATCCAAATTTACATCGGCGACAAAGCAGTCGCCATTAACCGGGAACAAAAAACAGTCTCTTCAGCCAACGGTTTAGAAGTTCCCTACGACAAAATTGTTCTCGCGACCGGTTCCTATCCATTTGTGCCATCAATTAAAGGCAAAGACGCTACAGGGACTTTTGTTTACCGGACAATTGACGACCTGGAAGCGATGTCAGATTACGCTAAAAATTGCCGAATTGGTGTAGTAATTGGCGGCGGCTTGTTAGGTCTAGAATGTGCCAACGCGCTCCAAAATATGGGCCTAAAAACTCACGTTGTTGAGTTTGCATCGCGGCTGATGCCCGTGCAAGTTGACGAGATGGGCGGTGCAATTCTTCGCAGCAAAATAGAAGATTTGGGGGTTTCGGTTCATACCAGCAAATCTACCACAGAAATTGTCAGCGAAGATGGCAAAGTTACTAAAATGCTGTTTGCTGACGGTTCGGAATTGGCAACAGATATGATTGTGTTTTCTGCTGGCATTCGCCCCCGCGACGAAATTGCCAGAAGTTGCGGTATAGAAGTAGGAGAACGCGGTGGCATCATCATAAATGATAGCTGCCAAACCTCCGATCCTGACATTTATGCGATCGGAGAATGCGCGCTTTATCAAAATCGCATCTACGGCTTAGTTGCGCCTGGGTATACAATGGCAAGCGTAGCAGCAGATATTTTGAGCCGTGTAGCGGATGACGGGCAAGATGCCCGTTCCACAAGCACTTTTACAGGTGCGGATATGTCCACTAAACTCAAATTATTGGGGGTGGATGTCGCTAGTTTTGGAGATCCTTTTCCCAAATCTGCTGATGCTAAAGAAATTGTTGTCACTGACACCTTCCAAGGCATTTACAAAAAATTAGTTTTAAATCAAGAGGGCAGCCGAATTTTAGGCGGAATTCTCGTGGGAGATGCTTCGGCTTACGGCACTTTGCTGCAATTCATGCAAAATGAAATTGCTCTGCCGCCCCATCCCGAAGATTTGTTAATGCCACCGCGAGAAGGGGGAGTCCCGGCGGGTTTTGGAGTAGACAGTTTGCCGGATTCGGCTCAAATTTGTTCTTGCAATAATGTTACCAAAGGGCAGATTTGTGCAGCAATTCGCGATCGCAATTTAACCGATGTTGCCAGCGTCAAGAAATGCACTCAAGCTGGTACGGGCTGCGGCGGGTGCGTGCCTTTGGTGACGGATATCTTCAAGGCGGAGATGAAGAAAGCTGGGTTTGCAGTCAAAAATAATCTTTGCGAACATTTTGAATATTCTCGTCAAGAATTGTACCATTTAGTGCGCTCTCAAGAGATTAAAACGTTTGAGGAGTTGATTGAAAGACACGGCAAAGGTAAGGGTTGCGAAATTTGCAAGCCTGCTGTTGGTTCGATGCTAGCTTCTACTTGGAATGACCATATTTTAGAGAAGTCTCACGTCGGTTTGCAAGATACAAACGATTACTTTTTGGCCAACATTCAGCGCGACGGTACTTATTCGGTGGTGCCGCGAATACCGGGGGGAGAAATCACGCCGGATAAGTTGATTGTTTTGGGTGAAGTTGCCAGGGATTTTGGGCTTTATACTAAGATTACTGGCGGACAACGGATTGATTTGTTTGGAGCTCGCGTGGATCAATTGCCGCATATTTGGCGTCGGTTGATTGATGCGGGATTTGAGTCGGGGCACGCTTACGGTAAGGCTCTGCGTACTGTAAAATCTTGTGTTGGTAGCACTTGGTGCCGCTTTGGGGTGCAGGATTCAACGAGTTTGGCGATCGAGGTTGAATTGCGGTATCGCGGTTTGCGATCGCCCCACAAGCTCAAATCTGCTGTCTCTGGTTGCACTCGCGAATGCGCGGAAGCTCAAAGCAAAGATTTTGGAATAATTGCGACAGAGAATGGTTGGAATTTGTACGTGTGCGGCAATGGCGGCATTAAGCCACAACACGCGGTTTTGCTGGCGACGGATATCGATAAGGAAACGCTGATTAAGTATATCGATCGATTCTTAGTTTTCTACATCCGCACCGCTGACAGATTGGAACGCACTGCTACTTGGTTGAACAAGCTTGAGGGCGGGATTGAATACTTGAAACAGGTGATAATTGAGGATTCTCTGGGCATTTGTGCTGAATTAGAAGCGCAGATGGAACATTTAGTGAATACTTATCAATGTGAGTGGAAAACGACGATTGAAGACCCACAAAAGGTGCAGCGGTTCCAGCATTTTGTGAATTCCGATTTGCCCGATCCGAGTATTGTTCATGTTGCGGAACGGGGACAAACGCGGCCTGCTAACGAACATGAAAAGGCTCTGGTTGGAGTTTCGGAATAACCCCTCCCCAGCCATCCCCTTAGCAAGGGGAGGGAGCAAGATAACCCCTCCCCAGCCCTCCCCTTGCTAAGGGGAGGGAGCAAGAATCTCGTTCCCCGGCTCTGCCTGGGAATGAATTCCGGGAGGCTCTGCCTCCTTCGGCGAGGCGAGGCAGAGCCTCGAAACCTACGTTCCCAGCCGGAGACTGGGAACGAGATTGAAGTAAAATAACAGGAAAAGAAGATGGTTCAATCATTACAAGTTTCGGATACTGTGACTACTTGGGTAGATGTGTGTTCTCTGGATGCGATCGCCCCTTATACTGGAGTTTGCGCTTTAGTTAAAGGCGAACAAGTGGCGATTTTCCGAGTGGGAAACGGGGAGGAAGTTTATGCGCTTAGCAATTACGACCCGTTTAGCAAAGCTTTTGTTTTGTCGCGGGGAATTGTGGGCGATCGCAACGGCACTCTCAAAGTTGCTTCTCCCATTTACAAACAAAACTTTAGTCTCACTACCGGGCAATGTCTGGATGATGAAACGGTAAAGATTCCTACTTTTGCGGTTCGTGTTGTAGCCGATCGCGTCCAAGTAGCTGTTAGTTAGATTCAACGGCTTAATTGTTTGATCGCCATCCGCCACCACCTAACATTCCTGTGGGTGCTGGCGGATTTTGCATTGGGGCCCTCCCGACTCAGTATTTTTCGTATAAAATAGAGTCGATTGGCTCCATACTCCAGCATCGCTCAAAAAAATCTCAACTAATATCCGAGCTGATGGGAGGATTGTCAATGCAAACAAACTTCAGCGAGCAGGGTATCGGTATGTTGTTAAAAAAACTTGTTTCCGAAAATAATCCCCAGACGGTAGCAGAGTTAATCCATGCCCAACTCAAAATCGGTCAACTGACTTGGGGCGAACTCAACATACAAGTTTTCGGCCAGCACTGGCGGGACGAATCTTTGCACGAAGTCCTCAGAGAAATTGCAGCTAAGCTCGACAAAGAAACAGCGAGCCAAATTATAGAATATCTCACGGATCAAAACGGTCAACAAGCAAAATTTATTAATTTGTTTTTAGCAGCGCAATGCCTGTTAAAAGTTAAAAATGATGTTAATAAAAAAACAGCCAAAAAACTTTTAAGCGCTTTAAAAAAGTTATCGCAATACGGCACGGGTTTCCTGATTCTTTATCAAAGCGCTCAAGAATTGCAGGAAACTTATCAAATTCGCAATCGATCGATCGCGGCGATCGCCCAAACTTGGAAAAACGACCCGCAAACCCTGCCCTGGTTGAAAATACTCGCTCACTCCACCGACTGTGGCGAAGTCCGATCCACAGCAGTCGAAGCAATAGCCCGTGGTTGGCCAGATCAGCCAGAAATTTACCTGATGCTCAAAAACCTCGCCAAATCCGATGGAAGCTGGGCAGTGCGATCGACCTGTGTGCGAGAAATGGCTTTTGGTTGGCCAGACACGAGCGATACCTTGCCGCTGCTGGCTGCCCTGGCTCAGTTCGATCAAAGTCCCGCAGTCCGCACCACAGCACTCGAACAGTTAGCCTCTAATTGGCCCGCTCGCACAGATACCTTGCTGCTGCTGAGAACCGCCGCCGAATCCGACGAAAACTTGGGAGTGCGAGTCGCAGCGTGGCAAGAAATAGCCCGAGGTTGGCACAGCCTTTTAGGCACCGCCTCCCTGCTCAAAAACCTTGCCCAGACAGGAAGTTCTATCCTGCGAACAGTAGCGGTGCGGGAGTTGGCAGCGGGCTGGCCCGCTGCAGCCGACGTTTGCCTGCTGCTGAAAACCCTAGCCGAATCCGACAGCAGCAAAGAAGTACGGACAGCAGCTTTAGAAGAATTGGCTTCGCACTGGCCCGGCGATCCCGACATTTACCTGCTGCTGAAGACTAAAGCCGAGTCCGACGCGAGTTCGAGCGTCCGGCGCTCAGCAGTGCAAGCAATTGCCTCTGGCTGGCCTGGGAACCCCCAAACTCTGACTTTTTTGAAAAATATAGCATTGGGAGATCGCGACGCCGACCTGCGAGAAATAGCCCTACAACAGATAGCAGCAGGTTGGCCCGACCACCCAGAAACCCTGCCCCTGCTGCAAAAAATAGCTGATTCCGAGGATTACTGGACTGTGCGGCAAGTAGTAGTGGAGGCTGTCGCCGCACTGGCGTCAGGCAGTCTCGAAGTCTTTGGCTGGTTGCAAAATCTCGCCGGATCAGACAGACACCTCAACGTCCGAGAAACTGCGGTAGAAGAAATCGCAAAACGCTGGTCTCACCGGGGCGAGACGCTGCCTTTCCTCAAAAGCCGGGTCGAGTTGGAGCATGATTCTCACCTGCTGAGCGTGCTGATGCGGGCGATCGTGCGGGGGTGGCCCGACGCCCCGGAAACCTTGTCTTGGCTGAAAATTCAGCTCGATTCTGGGGAAGCGCTAGTGCGGGAAGCGGCGGTGCTTGAACTTGCTTACAACTGGCCAGACAATCCTGAAACTTGGATGCTGCTGGAGGCTAAAGCAGAGGGCGATGAGAGTCCCGCTGTCAGGCAAATCGCTTTGCAAAACTTAGCGCGCGGGTGGACAAATCAGTCTCAAACTTTCGAGTGGCTCAAAAGTAGAGCTCAAAAAGATGAAGATTCGCAGGTGCGGGCGATCGCCCTGGTAGAGTTAATGCGGGGATGGAAAGACGAGCCGGGAATGTTTGAGTTTTTGCGCGATCGAACTTTGAGCGATCCTGAAAATCAAAACGGTTCTTTTCCTTACAATCCCAGATTTACAGCACTCGAAGCGATTATCGAACATTATCCCGAAAATCCGGGAGTTGTGCCTTTGTTGCGATCGCTTGCAGTTTCCGACGCCGAAGAGCAAGTGCGGGCCTTAGCGGGTCGCCGGCTACGCAGCCAAGACTGGTAAGTAGAAACAATCCTTTAGACACCCCGGAAAATTAATCAGGCCTGCTCTTATTTCTGGAGTTTGATGAGGCTCCAACTTTAGACGTTTAGGCATAACTTGTCTTCCTTGCATTCTTAACATTATTTCAGTATATAGTCATTTCAAATAAATGTGAGACAAATGCAAGATGATGTAAAATTAAGAAAAATTGTTAACTCGGAGCCGAAA
>NZ_JAUBPW010000166.1:0-1397 GCF_036700965.1 Microcoleus sp. Pol8_D6
ATCTGTCGTAGCTGTTAGCTTAGTTTTCTTTTCACTAACCTTCATGCCTCGTTCTGCCAGAAATTCGCTGACTTTATTAAATATTGTCTCCGCATCATCTTAATGTTTATCTCGTTCTCTTGTCAAGGGGGTTGAGCAATTACATCTAATGTTTATCTCGTTCTCTTGTCAAGGGGGTTGAGCAATTACCCGCTATCTTACTCAAGAATACACCATCAGAACAGCTAAAAGATTTTGGCAATATTGAATTACCCGTGAGAGATCAGGTCCTCCAAGAAGTAGCCCCAGAGATTGGAAAATTTTTTAAGCAGCAGCCAAACAGAAGCAGGCAGAGCCAGAGAAATCCAGACCTGCATGGGTAAATGTCGAGAAAGAGAACAACAAAGTAAAAAACTCGGACTAAAGAAAGGGACAAGGTTAAGCCCTCACTTAGAAAAATGCTGCCTAATATTGAGAGCCAACGTATCCTATGCCAATACCACCAAAAATTTACAACAACTCACAGGAATATATGTATCCCACAGTACGCAACAACGGCTAGTACATCGACAAAAATTTGTGGAGGCTGTAGCAGAGAAAACTGTCACCGCTTTGAGTTGAGATGGAGACAAGGCAAGATTAAGAACCGACCTAGGAGAAGCCAATGAATGGCGAGACTACAAAGCCGTGGCGTTGTATCATCAACAGTGTGCCGCTTTCTTTCAAGAGAATAACAAGCTATTGGATTGGGTGAATCGACACCATTTAGGTGAGCCAATTACTTGTCTGGGTGATGGACATCCAGGGGTCTGGAATTTGATAGCTGGGATTGCTTCATTCGAGAAACGTTTAGAGATTTTACAGCACTTCCGGGTGTTATGAGGTACAATAACAATAGATTAAAAGAATACACCAATGAAAGCATATTCAGTAGATTTGCGAAAAAAAATAGTAGCAGCCCATCAAGAGCAGAAGCTGTCGATCCGAAAAACAGCAGAAATATTTGCCGTAAGTAAAAGCTTAGTTCAAAAGCTTGTCAAGCAACAAAAAATCGAGGGAAATTTACAGCCGAAACCTAGGGGTAAACCGAGATACAGTCATTTGAATAATGCGTCAACAGAATTAAGAGAAATAGTGGCAGCACATCCCGATGCAACCTTAGTAGAGTTGTGTGAGTTATTTGCCCATAAGACGGGAAATTGGGTGGGTAGAACCGCCATGTGTAGAGCGTTACAGAAGTTGGGATTAAATCGAAAAAAAAAACAGTCAGGAGTAGCCAAGCAGGGACAGAAAGAGTCATGAAGTTAAGGCTAGAGTATTGGGAAAAAGTCAAGAATATCGAAGTAATACCAATTCTCCAAAATTATGCTACAGTATTTAGTGCCGATAGAATATAATCCCATCCCGTGATAGATGCG
>NZ_JAUBPW010000037.1:0-61109 GCF_036700965.1 Microcoleus sp. Pol8_D6
CTCATTCTCTCCTGGCGCGGTGGCTCTAGTTCTTCTTTTGCCACCGTTCTCATCTTTGGTTAGTCTAAACTACAGTAACAAATAGTAGTGAGATTAGCGTGGGCCAAGACTTTGCAGGTGACGAGAAACCGGGTTTCTGCGACAAATTTCTGTTGAGTACGAAAAATACACTCAGAAACCCGGTTTCTGAGATTAGCGTGCGCTCTAATTCCTGTCGTTGGGTGGCGATAAACCGGATTTTTTCACCTAATACCCTGACTGTCATGGCATATTTTGGTTAAAAAACCCGGTGTTAAATGAATGAAAAATGCAACTGCCAATTTTCCATTCATTCTCAATTTTTATGCTTTCGGCTCAACCCAAACCGTCATTCCCTCAACCCTCAAACCTTTGCCACGAGTGCCGCAATATTGACCGTTAGCAGTAACAGGAGTATCGCCCACATTCTGGATGTGAGCCGTATAAAATACGTCGTATTTATCAGCTTGCGGCCCTGTCAGGCGGGCGGCAAATCCCTCAATGCGCTTGGCTTTGCCCCGGAAACCGGCCAACTCCCCTTCTGAGATCCAAGCAGTATCGCCAACTCCTTCAACGTGAGCCATGTACTGCAAATTTAAACCGGCAACGGGAGGCTCTATTTTAATTTGAAATCCTTCCACGCGGCGGCCTTGAGCTTTAGTACCCGCATATTCTCGATCGCTAAAAGTTCGATCGCCAATTCCTTGAATGTGCGCCAACACTTTTAAACCCACAGGCGCCACTGTTTGGGAACTCGCAGACTGCGCGATCCAAACTTTGATGCCCTCTATTCTCAAAGCTTTGCCACGAGTGCCGCAATATTCGCCGTTGGAGGACACGTCGGTGTCGCCGATATTCTGAATGTGAGCGCTATAAAATACGTCGTACTTATCAGCTTGCGGCCCGCTCAACCGCACCGCAAATCCCTCAATTCGTTTCGCTTGACCCCGAAAACCTGCTAATTCTCCTTCGCTAAGCCAAGGAGTATCGCCAACACCTTCGACGTGAGCCATGTACTCGACATTTAAGCCGGGAATTGGCGGATCGATATTAATCGCAAATCCTTCGACGCGCCGCCCTTGACCCTTAGAACCCGCGTATTCTTGAGAACCGAAAGTTCGATCGCCAATTCCCTGAATGTGCACCAAAACTTTGATTCCCAAACCGCCCTCTACAGGAGCTTGTTGAATATTCCGGGGTGCCCCAAAAACAATGTTCCCGGAACCGGTTGTCTGAAGAGACTTAGGTACTTCCACGCTGGGAACAATAATTACCTCGTGCATCGGGGCAGAAGGTGCGGGGGATTCCAAAATCTGGATCTGTGGCGCAACTGTAACTTGTTTCGGTGCCACATTTCCTGACGGGATGACAATCACTTCTGGCAAAGGTTCGGCGCTGATTTTTTGTTCTGGCGCTGCTTTAAATGCGGGTTCGACTTTTGCAGGTGCTGCTTTTACCATCTCAGCAATGGTTAATTTGCCTCTGGAAATGGCTACGGCTATTTGTTTGCCAAAAGCGGCGCTGACTGTTTCTTCGAGAATGACCCACTGTTCGTCATCTAATTTGTCTTGCTGTTCCACCAGGGCGAGCACTGCTGAAACTGGGTGTTTGCCGCTGACTAAGGATTCTGCGTCAGAATGCAGTTGAGTTGGGGTTGATTCGGAAATCGCGCGTTGCAGTTCGCGGGCTTTGGCATGAACTGATTGTAAGGGTGCGAAGTCGCTTTGTTCGCGGTGGGCGATCGCCAATACTCGATCGATCACTTTCAATGCTGCATCACGAATTTCTGCTTTACCTTCAGAAGCTGCGGCAGTCTCGACTAAGTTTTGAATGTCTTTGAGGGAAGCAATTTCCCCCGGTGCGATCGCGGATTTGTTGAGTTCGAGAGCTTGTTTTTGGACTGCGGCAAAGTTGCGGCTGTAGGCTGCTACTTCCTGCAGCAAGCTGTCAGAAGGAGGAAGGCCGGACTCTTGCAGTTGTTTTGCTGCCATTAACAGGCGATCGGCCAAATTAGCATAAGTTTCCGATAGTCGGGCTATTTGTTGTAGCAAATCTTTATGAGCTAGTTCCATATGTCTTGCCGTAAATATTTAACTTGCTGATTATAGACGTTGAGCGTCTTCTGAAGGTAGAAGGCAGTAGTCATCAGTCATTAGTCTCTGGGAAAAAGAAAAATGCTCCCCCTCTCCGACTCCTCTACTCGGACACTCTGCGACTCCCCCACCCATACACCCGGACACTCTCCGACTCCCCACTCTCCGACTCATCCTTTGGCATCCCCCGCGTGATCGCCGTCACAACCGTGCAAATACTTAGTCACACTCTGCGACTCCGGCTGTCACGAGTGGCCCGTAACAATGTCACACCTATCGAGCAATAGCCGTCACTGCTGATTCTGTGAAAACAGTTGATACTTAGGCTTGAACCAATAAAATCCCGAAGTGTTATGGTACTAATTCGCGACCTCGCCCAGCAAGCTCTGGCTCTAGGCTATCTAACCCTTGAAGCCGAAAATCAACTGCGGCGGATGTTAACTACCACTCAGTATGACTTGGAAGACTTAAATGCTTTTATGGCTTTGCAACTAGCCGCTATGTCCGGAGGAGTGAAACAAGAGTCTCGCGAGCTAAAAAAGTTTGAAATCTTTGGCGAGACGGCTTCCGAAACTTCTTGTTAGTAATTAGTTGGCTTTTGATTCGTTAAAATTTAGTAAGGGACATTTCTACTGTGCAGGTTCGTGAAGTTGTAAAACAAGCTATTGCCGCTGGATATCTGAGTTTGGAAGCCGAAAATGAAATGCAGAAGATTTTTTCCTCAGCCAAGTGCGATTTGGAAGATTTGAATGCTTTTATGAGCTTGCAATTAGCTGCGATGGCTGGTCGGGTGAGGCAAGAGTCTTTGGAATTAATAAAAATGCCAAATTTTGCGGATAGAAATTAATTTTTTATACAATTATCTAGCAATATAAGTATTAATTTTTTGCCTAAATAAACGCGGAAAAGCTATAATTATTTGGATGACTTCTCTACTAATTAAATAAAAAAATATTGGTATTTTGGTTCAATGGATATTGAGCAAATTAAATAAAATTGAAATAAATATTAAAATGAATATTTAAGTGGAGAGTGAGGACTTGACTCGTCAAAGGTCAGGCTTGGATGACTAGACCTGTCAAGGTGTAGTCAAAGTGTTTGCTTCGTAACAGTTGAGCATTCTGCTTGAAAAATTATGTAAGCTGTTGCGGCATTTAAATTATGTGTCAAAAAACAATCAAACTCTTGTGGGATGGGCTTATCGCCCGCCCCGAATATATAATTTAAATGCGCGACAGCTTATGATCAATGATTAACTGGAGTTGGCATGAAACAGCTAATATTATTTCCCCTCCATCGACCGCAATAAAATTAGTTAGTAGTGAGGACTGTAACCCTCATAAAGCTCGCTCGTGCTTCCGCTGTTACTACAAAAGTAATAAGGGTTATAATACCCGCTTTTATATCATCACTGAGACTATTTCCTACGACTCCGACGCTCTAACTCTTTAATTACTCTCAGAACAAACAGCGACATTAAAGCGCCAATTAATGCTAGTTGCCACAACCCGCATCCGGCAGCAGTTCCTAAAGCTGCTGACACCCAAATAGCGGCGGCAGATGTGAGTCCGTGAACTTCAACTTTACCTCTTTCCTGGTGATTTTGCCGCAGGATTTCTCCGCCTCCCAAAAACCCAATCCCGGCAGCAATGCCTTGAATTACCCGCGCTACAGCATCTCCTCCGTTTTCATTTTTCCCCATTGCTAGCGGCATTAAAACAAACAGTGCACAACCCATGCTAACTAGCATATGAGTTCTCAATCCCGCTGGTTTGTTTCTGAGTTGGCGCTCCCATCCAATAATTCCGCCAACAAACATGGCTAGGCACAACCTTAACAGTATGCCTAGCCAATGATCGGGAGACCACAAGTTAGCGATCGACAATGTTTTACTGCAAATAATTAATCCGAAGATTCCAATATTAGCGGAGTACGATGTCCGATCGCAATCTCACTGCCAAATCTTGTTCCGGGCGAATCACGAGCACGTCAACGCTGCGCCGCCCCAACAATACTCCAGCTAAAGCGCCGATCCCAACGCCTCCCAATACTTCTTCAGTCGCGATCGCTTTGTCGCCGGTAATGCCTGCGAGTGCGGCTGCGGCTGCTGCACCCAAGGCTGCACCTTGGGCTACTGAACCTGTGCCAGCACCTTTTTGGACTCTTTCGGTTCGGGTAATAATTCCTGAATTTCCGTCAATCCGATAGCGTTGGCGGCGGCTGATAATTAACTCTCTGGCAACAAATTGAGTACCACTTTGATTGCCTCTTCTGACAGGTTGCAGTGCCCCGACTATCTGGCTGCCTCTGGGGATTAATACTCTGCCTTGAGGTGTGCGGATGTCTTGCGCTACAGTTAAAGTTAAAGGTGCAGTTTCTTCGCGGGTGACAACTATTTTGTCTTTTTCATAGCTAACTGGAATTACACTGCCCGACGGAATTCGGATGCTATCAAATTGGGAAATTCGTTGTTGAGCTTCTGCGGGAGTAGCTACCACCAGCGGCGCGCTGGTTCCAACGGTAATGCCCAGTGCGAGGACTGCTGCTGTTGCTGAACGCCATTTTTGAGAAGTAATCATATAAATTGTCTCCTTGCTTCGGTTTTTGTTTACTTAGGAACGCACTACTGCTAAATTTGTTTCTTGTTTCGCATTCATCTGATGTTTTGATTATGGCAGGCTGGAATTCTACCAGTTGGGAAGATAAGGTTGATAATCCAGAAGTTGAAAATTTGGAAAAATTGAGAAAATCCGCAAGACAGGGGCGATCGGGAAGATAAGGAAGATAGTCAACAGTCAACAATCAACAGTCAACAGTCAACAATTAATTGTTGAGAGCGTTTAAGGCTAATAATCCAGCACCGAAAGCTGGTTCGTATCGGGGCGAAATAACCTGAGCTTTTGGGGCGATCGCACTTATGGCTGCTTCAAACCGACCTCGGCAATTTGCCTCTCCACCCCACACACCTCCTACAATCACAATTTCAAATTCTTCTGTTTGGTTAAATAGCGCTGAAATGGCTATTTTGGTTGAATAGGTTAATTCTGCTACAGCATTATTGATAATGCTGTCAGCGACTCGATCGCCCTCTGCTGCGGCTCGATCGACAATCGGCGCTAAAGCTGCAATTTCTTTGACTCCCCAACCGCGCCCGTAAACAACTTCTACTAATTCTTCTAGGTTATTGAGGCCTAAATGCGTTTGAAGTTTTTCCGCAAGCGTGGTAAAGTCTTCGCGTCCGTCATAGAACTTCAAAGCAGCTTGCAAACCCTGAAGGGCGATGTTATATCCGCTGCCTTCATCGCCTAAAATATATCCCCAACCGCCGACTCGTTTAGTTTTCCCTTGACGATTTTGCCCGAAAACAATGGAACCGGTTCCTGAAATAACGGCGATACCCACTGGATGACCTGTACCGCCAGCAAGTGCGATCGCGCAGTCGCTGCAAATTACGATATTCCTGGGCAGGAACGATCTGGTTACTGGTAAAGTATTCGTCAACTGCAAGTTCTGCACTACAAATTGCACTATTTCACGATCTTTGGGACGCCCAACTCCTGCTAGTCCCAGACCAATTGCTTCTATGTTGAGATTGCTATTCGTCTCGATTTTAGCGGACAGAACTGCTCGTTCGATCGCCAATTGGATGGATTGTTTTGCTGTCTCAATTCCCAGGGTTTGATAATTTGACGGCCCTGCTTCACCCCGTCCTAAAACAAGGTGGTTGTCATCCATTAAAAGGCAGATAGTTTTAGTGCCGCCACCGTCGATGCCGAATACGTAGCTCATGAATAATTTAGAGAATAATAGAGCAACCCAGATTAACAGAGATATCTCTATTCTACGCTTTGTACAATCCGATTAAATCGACAGAGCAATGCTAATAATAATTAAACCTAATAATGCTAACCAAACCAGATGGCGCTGACACCAATTTTTGATTGATTGCATCCAGCCGCCGCTGATGTAACGGCTCGTCTGTGGTACAAGCGGCTCAGCTTGATTGTGATAAAGCGTGCATTCTTTTGCAAAGGGACGCTGCGGGTAGTTGCAAGTGTCGTCTGCATGATAAATACAGGTAGTGCACAGAAATTCTTCGGGTTTTGATCTATAAAGAGGGATACCCGGATGACCGAAAGCTTTGAGGGGGATTTTGCAGTGTGGACAGGCGAGCGCTTGGGCGTCTACAGTTTGGTGACAGCGGGGGCAATCAGGCATAGACAGCAGGGTGATGGGGTAATGTGGTGGGTAGGCTCATTAGCGGGTTTTCCGAACGCCGAGAATGCGCGATCGGCTCGCCATCAGGCGGCTGGATGCTCCAAAATAGAAAGGTAGTTGTGCGCTGATGTAACTTTAAGTTTACAGATGGTTTCGCAGCGACAGCAGGCGACCTGAGCCGATCGGGTATGAAAGGGCAAACATTAGGAAAAATCTATGGATAACAATAGCAACTTACTCAAACAACTGGTAATGCTGGGCATTGGTACTACCTCCCTGGTGGCAGAGAAATTGCAGGAAGTAAGCGAGCAATGGGTCAAAGATGGCAAAATCAATCCTGAGCAAGCCAAAACCTTTGTCGATGACATGACGGAGCATATCAAGTCTGAACAGGGCAATTGGGAGACGCAGTTGCAGCGGCAACTACGGAATATGCTGCAAGATATGGGAGTTCCCCGACAGTCCGAAATGGATGAGTTGCGGGGAAGGCTCGATCGTTTGGAACGTCAGATGCGGGATTTAGAAAACCGTAACTGGCGCTGAGTTCGATCCTCTTCTGCAAGCTTCGCTAACGCCCGGGAGAAGTTCGCTGCTATCTTGTGATAAGATTGTCACCCGAAGGCAGAAGGCTAAAAAAAGGCACTTATGTAGAAGCCATTTATGTAGAATAACAAACATTTTGACTTCATACTTTGGCCTGGAAAATTATCTGGTACCTGCCGTTGTTTGGTGGAAAAGTTCAGATAAAATTTGGTAGTTCTTGTTGTACTAGATGTCTTAGATATCTGAGATATCGCGGTTAAAAGTATTAGGAGGATTAATTTTGCGAGGAGTTCTAGTCAGCTTGGGAGTAATGCTGGTTTGCTTTTTGTTTTTGATAGTCGCTCAAATGGGCGGTTCTGGGTCCCAAGCAGTTGCAGCCGAATTGAACAATCTTTTACCCGAGACTGCTATTGAGGAGTTGTCAGCGCAGTCTTTGAATGAAAATAGCTTGCTAGTAGCTGATGCTACTTTACCAGAGGTACCAGCTACTATCGCTGGCAATGACATGACTGATAATACTGAGAAAACTGTCACCACAGATTCCGGTCTGAAATATGTTGAATTAAAAGAGGGTAATGGGGCGACTCCAAAAACCGGGCAGAAGGTGGTGGTGCACTACACTGGAACTTTGGAGGATGGCACGAAGTTTGACAGTTCGCGCGATCGCAATTCTCCTTTTGAGTTCAACATTGGCGTGGGTCAAGTAATTAAGGGTTGGGATGAAGGTGTCGGTACGATGAAAGTTGGAGACCGCCGCCAGTTGATTATTCCCCCTGAACTCGGTTACGGTGCTCGCGGTGCGGGCGGGGTGATTCCTCCTAATGCTACGCTGATTTTTGATGTGGAATTGTTGAGAATCGCTGGCTAGGTAGCTCAATCTAATTCAACGTAAAACTTTTACGGTGTTTAGAAACCCGGTTTTTTTTAAGAAACCGGGTTTCTGTGTATGTTCTGGTTGATTTACGATCGCTTCGGAGATGCGAGATTGCGAAAGCAGGTATATTGGGCGTCAAATAATAGTTTGATGATTCCTGTGGGCCCGTTTCTGTGTTTGGTAATAATTACTTCTGCAATTCCGCGATCGGGCGAATCAGGGTTATAGTATTCATCGCGGTAGAGCATAATTACTAAATCCGCGTCTTGCTCGATACTATTATGAGCGTACAATCCTTGTGTAACAAAGTTTTCAACTTTCTCTACCGTTAGATCGTAAACCATTTCTTCGCCGATGAAATCAATTTTTTTTATTTTATCCCAATAGATATCGCTAACAGCAATTTTCAGGATTTCTTCAGATTCTAGAAGAGTAGCTAACTGCATAGCTCGTTCTCTACTGATATCACATTGATAGGAACTGTCGCCACAATAGCGCACGCCCAAACCGGCTTGAATTTGTTTAGTTGTTAAACCCAAACGTTCTCTGGCCATATTAACTTGGGTTCGCCAAACTTGGTTGGGAATTAAATCTCGGTTGGTATTAGCCCGTCCAGAATTTTCTAGAGATATTTTGACCGCCGCTAAACTTTCTTGTTTATAATTGCCAACCGCACCAATCCGATGTACAAATTTTTCTAGATTTGGCTTCCCACCTACCCATACTTGATATTGAGTTCGTCCTTTATTTTCTTGGAAAACGGATTTCAAAGACGCATTAATATTTAATTTTAATAATAACGATCGAACTCCCCGCGCTAGTTTTTCGCTACTAGATCCATAGTAAACACTGGGATAGTGGGAATTGTCTTTACTCGTGCGAATACAACCATCCGTGGCCCATAGGTGTCGAAGGAAAAGAGCGATCGATTCTTGCGGTTGGGTAAATACTAAACTGGGAATAAATTTTTCATAGGAACGTAAACCAAATATTTCTAATTGTTCGAGCCATTTAGTA
The DNA here is from genome assembly GCF_036700965.1 of Microcoleus sp. Pol8_D6. Lineage (NCBI taxonomy): Bacteria > Bacillati > Cyanobacteriota > Cyanophyceae > Oscillatoriales > Microcoleaceae > Microcoleus > Microcoleus sp. Pol8_D6. The sequence continues at coordinate 8,764 of NZ_JAUBPW010000037.1, forward strand.
ATCTGATTTTTGATATTGGGAGCGAGACTATAACTAGCGGGGAGATAAACTTGATACCAATCGTGTTCCTGTTTAATGCGGGGATTAATTTTATCACCAAATACTTCTCTAGCCAAATGTGCAACTAATTCAGCTAAATCTAATTCTCGCGTCGTGTACTGAATGGTATGTCGGGGTAAAGTACAACCATCACCAATTAAATGTCCTAGTAAAGCTAATTCAGCATTACCCATCGTCTGCACTTCAGTACAAGGAATTGAGCGAGGTGTAGCAATTCGATCGCCTATTTTTAATTCATCTAAACGCTTCCAACCATCTGATGTAAAGAACTTATGATTGCCTGTTGCTATAATCGAATTTCCCAAGCAAGTCGTCATCTCCCACACGGGCTTGACTCCCGTACAAAAAGCATTAGTCACCATCGCTTTCTCCTGTTTCAGGGTATCTGAATTTAATCCCCAAACAGCAAAGCCAGATTTGCCGACTAAATCACGGATCGGGACTTCTAATCCACTATCCGCCAGGGTAACTAAACTATCGCCACCAAGACATCCACTTTCTCTCAAATCTGACATCATCGGTCGCTTGTTTGTCCTCGCTTCCACACCCCGACTCAACTGAGATAAGGCAATAATCGGCACGTTGAGTTCGCGGGCTAAACCTTTAAGACTTCTGGTAATTCGAGATAATTCTTGGACGCGGTTGTCGCTGGTACCTTCCATTAATTGCAGGTAATCTAGCAAAACTAATCCTAGGGTTCCGCCTTGTTCTGCTTGGAGGCGGCGGACTTTCGATCGTATTTCTGTGACGGTAATATTGGGAGTATCGTCAATAAATAGTGGCAGTTCTGATAAATTGCCAATGGCTGTACTGATGGGTTCCCATTCGTTTTGACTGATTCTACCCGATCGCAACCTGTTACTTTCTATTTTGGCTTCGCTGGACAGGATACGCTGCACTAGCTGTTCTTTCGACATTTCTAAGCTGAAAACGGCAACTGGCAATTTCTGCTGTCCGGCGGCGATGTGGTGGGCGATATTGGTACAAAAAGCCGTTTTGCCCATCGCCGGTCTAGCAGCAACGATGATTAAATCCGATCGCTGAAAGCCTCCTGTCATAGCATCTAAGTCATAGAAACCGCAGGGAATACCGGGAAGTGTCAGGCCTTCATTGCGATTTTCTAGGTCTTGAAATGTTTGGTTTAGTGTTTCGCCGATCGATACTAAATCTTGTTGCGGACGTTCTTGAGTTATGCTGAAAATTTCTTGTTCGGCGCGGTCTAAGACTGTTTCTAGTGGTGTTGCCGTCTCGTAACCTAGTTGTACTATGTTGTTGCCAGCTTCGATTAATTTGCGGCGCTGATATTTGTCTTCAACTAAAACTGCATATTGGTCGATGTTGACTGCGGAAACTGTGCGATCGACTAATTGTGCTAATTTAGTTAGTCCTCCTACTTGCTCTAACTGGTTGCGGTCAGTTAGCGCCGTTGTTACCGTCATTAAATCGGTAGGTTGACCCTGTAAAAATAGCCCTAATGCCGATCGATAAATGACTTGATGAGCGGTGATGGCAAAAAACTCCGGTCGCAGCAGTTCGGCAATTCGGGAAATAGCTTCGGGGTCAATTAAAATCCCGCCCAAAATTGCTTCTTCTGCCTCTATATTTGTCGGCATCAAATCGCTCATTAGTCAATATTTCTCAGTCATTAGTTATTACTTGCCAGTTATTAGTCGTCTGTTCTCAATCTGTCAGGAAGGCGTTACTCACTTCGCAAGTTAGCAGTGCTTAGTTGTTAGCTAATGACTAATGACTAACAACTAATGACTGATGACTGACGACTGATAACTCTTAATTACATCGGAACAACTTGAATATCAACTTCGGCGGTAACTTCTGCGTGTAGTTTGATTTCAGCTTTGTATGTACCAGTTTGGCGAATTTCGGGTAGGGTGATGCCGCGCCGATCGACTTCTTGACTGGTAGAGTTGAAAATCAGTTCTGCTACTTCTTGGTTGGTAACAGTACCAAAAATCGCGTCTGCTTCGCCAACTTGCTTGGAGATGATGAAAGGCCCAGCCGATTGGAGGGCGGTTTTGCGGACTTCAGCTTGCTGCTTGAGCTCTAGCTGGCGCAGTCTTTCTTCTTCACGGCGGCGCTCTGCTTGCTTGAGAATGCCGGGAGTGGCTCTAAATCCCATTCCTTGGGGTACTAGGTAGTTGCGGGCGTAGCCTGGGGCTACTTCTACTACGTCGCCAGCTTTGCCGAGTTTGCTGACATCTTTATTTAAAACTAATTGGACGCGCTTGGCCATGATCGTGGATTGTGGGGTTTTAACTGCAACTTTTTATAATAGCGAAGTTTGAGGGGCGATCGCAAGGAAGTTCGGCAACGGATTTGGTAGCGGATGTAACGGATGTAACGGATGTAACGGATTTGAGATTCGAGGTTCGAGATTCCAGGTTCGAGGGAAGAAACAGGGATAATATTTTTAACGGGCAAATTCAGTTTGAAATTACGCAAAACGGGGGTGCTGTAATGAGCCAAATCAACTACAGTGCAATGTCTTACCGAGAACTCAGGGTTTATTTTCAAGGCGCTGGGCGACGATCGATCGCGCTACAGTAGTAACTAACTGGGTCGAATTGATCGGCTTGGCTAAGTGTTGATCAAATCCGGCTTGTAAAACTTGACGCTCGTTCCCTTCTCCAGCATAGGCGGTTAAGGCGATCGCCAACAACTGCCGATACTCAGGCGCAAGCTGAGTGCGGATGCGATTTATCAACATATACCCGTCCATCTGGGGCATTCCAATGTCGCTGACGAGCAAATCCGGTGCAGTTTGTTCTATCGACTCTAGCGCCTCAGCAGCAGATGACAGAGAAATCACCTCTGCACCCGCTTCCTCAAGCACAAAAGCGACAAAATCTCGCGAGTCGAGTTCATCATCTACCACCAAAATTCTCAACCCAGCTAGCGGCAAGGATGACATATCGGGACAAGCAGCCCCATGACATTCTTCGTCCTCCTGCCTTCTAGAATCATCATTTAATAGCGGTAATCTCACCGTAAACGTCGCTCCTTGACCTTCTCCTGCGCTTTCTGCAAACACCGTTCCGCCGTGAAGTTCGATCAGTTGGCGAACGATCGCCAATCCCAATCCCAAGCCGCCAAATTTGCGAGTTGTTGCGCCGTCTTCTTGTCGGAAATGGTCAAAAACATAAGGCAAGAAATCAGGAAGAATGCCTTTACCAGTGTCTATGACTTGAATTTGAGCTTGGCGTGCGATTTGCACTAATCGAACTTCTACTCGACCGCCTTCGGGCGTAAATTTCACAGCATTTGATAACAAATTCCACACAATTTGTTGCAAGCGACTTGTATCGCCGAGAACTTGCCCGACATCGGGATTTAAAATTGTTTGAATTTGAATTTTTTTAGCTTCGGCTGCTAATTGCACGGTTTCCACAGCAGACGGAATAATGGTTGCCAGATTCATCGGAGCAACATTCAATCTGAGTTTTCCTTGCAGAATCCGAGACACGTCAAGCAAATCTTCGATTAATTGAGATTGCAGTCTGGCGTTGCGCTCGATCGTCTCAAAAGCCTTGGCACTTTGACTCGCGTTCAGTTTGCCACCGACGAGAAGTTGCGACCAGCCTAAAATCGGATTCAGGGGCGATCGCAACTCGTGAGAAAGCACAGCCAGAAACTCGTCTTTAATGCGGTTAGCTCGCTCGGCTTCCGTGCGGGCAGTTTGTTCTAATTGGAGAACTATATCACGCTCGGTTTCCACTTGTTTGCGTTCTGTAATGTCGATTACAGAGCCGATATAACCCTCAAATTGTCCGCTTTCGGAAAATCTGGGAGCTGCAGCATCTATCGCCCAAGAATATCCGCCATCCTTGCGCCCGACGCGATATTCCACGCTGTACCGTTCCTGGCGTTCCTTGGCGGTCAAAAATGCCTTCTTTACCTGTTCTCGGTCTTCTGGATGCAGCGCGTTTATCCAACCCAATCCCAAACCTGTTTCCTCAGTTTGACCTGTGAATTCATACCAGGTTTCGCTCAAGAAAGTGCAATAGCCTGTGGAGTCTGTTACCCAGACCATAAAAGGAGCGTTGTTAGCCATAGTGCGGAATCGTTCTTCGCTTTCTTGCAGCGCTGCTTCTGCTTGTTTGCGTTCTGTGATATCCCGACAGACAATCACTCCGCCTTTGATTTCGTTGCTAGTATCAACTACTGGATAACCGCTGATACTGATCCAGCGACCTTCGGAATCTTCGCGGCGCACAAATACCTCTACATCATTGACATATTCACCTTTGATTGCTCGGACTAGAGGTAGTTCAGCGGCGGGGAAGAGGGTTTTTTTATCTGCCAAAAATAGTCCGTAAGTGCTCGACCATTCCTCACAAGATTTTTCATTCGATAGCTGACCGAATACCCCCACTGCGGCTTGGTTAAACAACACAAACTCCCCTTGTTGATTTGCCAAAATTAAACCATCGCCAATGCTGTCAATGATGACTTGCAGTAACTTAGTTTGTTCTTGCATGGCGACTTCTGCTCGTTTGCGATTTGTGATTTCGCTAGAGATGCCAATCAGGCCGATGACTTCTCCCGCTTGATTGCGGTATGGAGCTTTCATTACCAGAAATGTCCGAATGCCATCGTGAGATTCTTCGAGGACTTCTGTTTGTCCAGACTCCATAATGCGCCGATCGTTTTCCGTGACTGTGACTGCAAGTTCTGTTACTGGGTATAAATCGATATCGCGACCACCAATTACTTCAGAAGCAGATTTGCCCATTATTTCCAGCGTGGCTGGATTTGCATAAATAATCTGTCCTTCTCGATTTTTGACAAAAATTGGCGTGGGGGCTGACTCGTTAATTACGTTCAAAATCGCATTCTTTTGGCGCAGTTCTTCTTCAGTGCGTTTGCGATCGCTAATATCGCTCCAATAAACGGTAAGTCCTTCGGCTGCAGGATAGGCGCTCACTTCTATATAGATCTGGAGCGAAGGCGAGAACTCTTCAAACTTGACAGAAACTTGTTCGGAAACAACTCGATGAAATTCTTGATATGCCCTTGAATTGGATTCTTTCTCGGCAGGGAATACCTCCCAGATTGATCGACCTAGTAAGTCGTTTCTGGATCGAGAAAGCAGTTTTTCTGCTGTGGCATTAACGTAGGTATAGCGCCATTGTGCATCGATCGCCATAAAGGCATCGGTAATACTTTCTAGAATATTGCTGATTTGCTGGGAGGTCGCTTGCACCGCGATTTCAGCGTTTTTGCGCTCGGTGATGATTTCGCAAAAAATCAGGATGCCGCCAATCTCATTGGTGTTGGTTCGCCAAGGGTGAATTTCCCACTGCACCCAGTCGATCGAGCCATCAGGGCGGGGAAACTGATCTTCTTTGCAGATTTCGACTGATCCCGCCAGACAGCGTTGGTGGATTTGTTTGAAACGATCGGGCAAATTGGGAAAGATGTCGTAGTGTGATCGACCCACAATGTTTCGATCGCCGAGCCCGTAACTTGATAGCCAGCGGTCGCTCACCAGCATATACCGCATCTGGCGGTCAAACATCGCCACCCCCGCAGGCGAATGTTTAACGAACAGCCGCAGTTGTTCTTCCTGTTGCCGCAGCCGATTCTCCGACTGTTTGCGATCGCTGATTTCTTTGAAAAGTAAGGCGACTTTTCGGCTGTGTGGCTCAGGAGTGCGGAACGCCAAAACCTCGAACCAGCGGTTCATGACTTCCGAGCCGTGCTCGAAGCGCAAGGACTCCCCCGTCAGCGCGACTTTGCCGTACATCTCAAACCAATAATCTTCGAGAGCCGGAACGAGCTGCCGCGCCGTTTTACCCGCAGGTTGTTCGAGTCCGGTTTGTTTCAAGAAGGCCGGATTGACTTCCAAAAAGCGGTAATCGATCGGCTTTTCGTTGGCGTCAAACAGCATTTCGATGACGCAAAAACCTTCGTCTAGGGACTCAAACAAAGTGCGATAGCGTTCCTCGGAACGGCGCAAAGCAGCAATAGCTTGTTTGCGCTCGCTAATATCCATAAAGGCTGCCACACAGCCACGAACTGCGCCTTGTTCGTCAAATAACGGCACCGCATTCACCAACCAATCAAAGGCCACTCCGTCCTCGCGCACCATTTGAATTTCCATATCTCGCACTGGGACGCCGGAAGCCACGGCCAGTTGCATGGGGAGTTGTTCTCCCGGAATTTCTTCTCCGTTGCGGAGTCGCCTAAACGGAAGGACTGCCGCTTGCTCTCCGGTTCCCGAAACATTGGTATCGGCCGGCACTTGCAACATCGACAGGGCAAACCGATTAGCGCGAATTACTTTACACTGTGGGTCGTCTGCGATCGTAATACCGACGGGTACAGCATCAAGTATCGATTCGAGTTCATTGACTCGTCGCTCTAATTCTTGGTTGAGCCGTTCAATTTCTTTTTTGGTAGCTTTGCGATCGGTAATTTCATGCACCGTCACATTCACTCCCAGGACGCGCTCGTCCTCGGCTTTCAGGGGATAAAGACTCAATAGCCAATCCTGTTCGACTCCCGGCTGTGCTGAGTTCGTCCTGCGAATTTCGAGCTGTTTGAGTGGAACTTTAGTTTCAATAACTTTTCGGTAAAGTGGCTCTAAATCATCTGCCATTTCTGGCAAGATTTCGCGCAATGTTTTGCCGATATGAGCAGCGGCTGGCACTCCGTTAATTTCTGCTAGCCAATCGTTGATGCGGACAAAGCGCAACTCAGTATCGAGGAAGCAAAGTCCGATCGGCGCACTAGCATAAATCGCCTCAATTTCTGCTAGTTGCTGGTGTGCCGTTTGCGCTTGTTGAATAAAAATAGCCTGAGGCGCTTTCTCCTCGGTCACATCTTGAAAATAAACGGCCAGCCCCGATGGGATCGGATAGGCTCGTACCGCATACCAAGCATTGAGTGGCGGATAAAAAGATTCAAAACTAACGGTAACTTGGAAGGTGGCGGCGTGGCGATATTCCTGTTCAAACAAACTGCCCACAGCTTCGGGAAACTCTTCCCAAATGCTGTTGCCAATCAAATCTTTCGAGGGTCGATTTAGCCACCGCGCTGCTTGCGAATTGAGGTAGGTAAATCGCCAGTCTCGATCCAAAGCAAAGAACCCGTCCGAAATACTTTCGAGGGTGTCTGACAGTTGTGGCGCGGGCGCGTTACAGACTGGTTCGGGCTGAGGTTGAGCGATCTCCGTGAAGGTTGTAACTACCGCATAGGGAGTCGATCGATCTCCCTGAAATAAAGGTTGAGAATTGAGCGTCAACCAAATCAATTCTCCCTGTGGCCGATAAAAGCCCATGATGACATTTGAGCATGGTTGCCCGGTTTGCAGCGCCACCATCGCCGGATGTGTTTCACCAGGAAAATCCGAGCCATCTTCACGCAGAGTCTGCCAGCGACTGTTGATTGAAGTGCATAAGAGCATCTGTTCTGCTGTCATCCCCAACAGCTCCTGGGCGTGAGAATTGCACCCGTGAATGCTACCATCTGCCAATTGCAGAACCATCCCGACATCTGTGGGCAAAGGCGCGACTGGGTAGAACGCTTTGTTAGAATCCGTTGAAACAGAGGGGTCGATTTTTGCTTGGGGTTCAGTATTGCGTGGGTTTTGCATCGGTTTCTAACAACGCTCATTTTACTTTTGGCAAAGCAAATCGCGTTCAATAATAGGGAAATAACCAGAGGAACTTTTGACTTGAGCAGGGTGACACTTCAAACCTAAGATGGATGTCGATCGTTCTGCGGTAATATCGATATCTAGACAATTTATTTTATCGTAGAGTCCCACGTCTGAACCAGTTGCGGGATTCAGCACAGGCGACGGGGAATTTTCTGGCTGTTTCAAATGCTAGGTCAGTCCCTCTCATTATTTTTCGGGTTGCTGCATATTACCCATGGCTGGTACTCGTTTTCGGGTGCGAACAGATGGCACTTGCACACAGATAAATAAGTAGATGAAGCTTGAAAGTACATAACCCCTCTCTCGCAGCGAGTGAAACTAAGCAATCGCTCTTGTTCTGCCCGCCTTACATTCTGTTACATAGTAAACTTTATTTGCGCCTACCTACTTAGAAACCCCGTTTCTTGGTGTAAATCTAACCGGAAATTTAGGCAAGATAATGTTCGTCTCAACGGTAAACGGGCGATCGTATTTACCTCAATACAGGGTCGCCTGCTTCCTCCAGTCCCAACGTTTGTGTCACGTTTGCCGTTCATCTCACAAACTTAATCCTATGCACATATTCACAGCCGCCGATCGCACCTATATTCTGGGGTTAGCAGCACTTCTCAAGTCTCTAGATCTAAATGTTAGCGAATCTGGGGAGGAGCAGGTCAAAATTACCGTTGTATCTACCAGGATATATTCACCGCAAAAGGAACAGTTACAGAATTGCTGCAAATACCAGATTGAATGGCAAGAATTGCAATCTAATTACGACCAACTTCTTTCGGTATCTGGTTCTAAACTGCCTTACGTTAAATTGGAGCCACGAAAATATACTAAAGAAACAAAAAAGCTGATTTGGCTCGACAGCGATACGATCGTTATGGGCAGCTTAAAGCCGCTGTGGAACCTAGATTTTCAAACTCTGCCGATAGCAGCCGCAGCAAACACTTGGGGAAATCCCAACAATTATCAAGCTCGAAACCCTTATTTCAATAGTGGTGTTTTAGTTTACAACATGAAGCTTTGGGAGGAAGAGCAACTGTCGGAAAAGTTGCTCCAAAATGCTAGAACCCACGTTTGGGGCGATCGCGATCAAGGTGCATTAAATTCAGTTTTAGTGGGAAGGTGGAAGCAACTAGACCAAATATGGAACAACCACAAGACTGATGATATGTCAAGTAAAGTGATGCACTTTATGTCAAGACCGAAACCGTGGGAAAGCTCCGCCCCTAATCAATTATGGCTTGATATGTTGTCTCAGACACCGTTTAAGGACGAACTGGAAAAAATTCCAAATAAGTTGAAGGGGCTATCGAGCTTTCACGTAAAATACACAAGACTTGACAGGTGGTTGAGCGAACCGATACTCAAGTTTAAGAGCTACCTGAAAAAACAAAAACGTTAAGGTCAATAGATTTTAGATTTTAGACTTTAGATTAAAAAATTGAAACATTGACCCCACGGATGAATCCGGGGGCTTGTATCCTGGATGCTTTGGGTCAAAATTGGTCTTTCATGCCGCGCAATCGAGCGAAGGTTTGCACTGGATCGGAGGTGTTGGCGGCTGATTGGATGTTGGGAAAATCCCAGCGCAAAAATGGGTTTGTCCTTTTTTCTAGGCCGATCGATGATGGTATTGTAGGTTGCGATCGACTGCGCGCTTCCTTGACTTCGGCGAAGCGCTGCTGTAAATCGGGATTGTCGCCATCCACTCTCAAGGCAAATTGCAGGTTGTTCAGCGTGTATTCGTGGGCGCACCAGACTCTCGTACGATCGGGCAAATTTCGCAGTTGCCCCAGAGAGGCTAACATTTGGGCGGGAGTGCCTTCTTTGAGCCGGCCACAGCCTCCAGCAAATAAGGTGTCGCCGCAAAACAACTCGCCGGTTTCGCTGGGATTGCTGGGGGGGAAATAGTAGGCGATGTGAGCTTTTGTGTGGCCGGGTAGGAAGAAGACTTCGGCGGTTCTGTTGGCGAAAGAAACTCGATCGCCCGCTTGTAAAAACACTTGCTGTCCGGGTATTCTGCCTCGGTCTTCTGCGCCACCGTAAACTTTAATATGGGGAAAGCGATCGATCAGTTCCTGATTGCCACCTATGTGGTCGCGGTGGTGGTGGGTATTGAAAATTGCGGTTAATTCGGCTCCGAGTGCTTGGAGTTGCTCTAATACTGGCTGCGATCGTGCTGGATCGACGACGGCTGCTGTGTGGCGATCGGGGTCGTGCAGCAAGAAAATGTAATTGTCGGACAGTACCGGAAGCCGATAAACCTGCATAGAAAAGTGCCTCTCTAGGAAAAATATTATATAATTAAGTTAGTTCTGAACCCTATCCGAAGGCTGATTGCAGATTTATTAAGTCCGCGTATCTATCTTGGGAAGTAAAACTCTGATACGTTATTTCTGCTGTTGAGCAAAGTGATTTAAGGTCGGGTACGCACGATTTTTGGGTCAATAAGTGCAATCGGCTTTAATTATTTTAGCATACAAGCGATCAAATAAATGCGAACATCTCACAACAAATCGAACTTAACAATTTCTCAAAAAGTCGATCGGATTGTAGCCTCTGGCAAGATCAGTCGCAGGGAACACTTAGTTTTGACTTCGGCTATCCTATCAGATGATAAAATTTCAGAAGAGGATCGACATCAGATTAATCGGATATTTGATTATATCCAAATTGGTCGCCTCAAGTTTATCGATTGAACAGAAAGACTTGCTCCCTCAGCATCGGTCTGGAGTTTAAAAAGCATTTTTTAGGAGTGCGATCGTCCCGTCGGGCACAGCAAAGCCTAGATATTTAGCTTGAATTCTCCCGCTGACGCCGAGTGTGAAAGCCTCAGATGTGGAAGTCTCAAATTAACAAGGCTCTTGGCAATCCCAGGTACAAAAACAGGCAGAATAAAATGAGTGCAGACAAACCAACTATTTTGGTGACGGGCGGAGCGGGATATATTGGCTCTCACGCGGTATTAGCGCTGAAAAACGCCGGTTACGGTGTGGTGATTTTGGATAATTTAGTTTACGGTCACAGAGATATAGTAGATCAGGCTTTGCAGGTGGAGTTAGTAGTTGGCGACACGAACGATCGCACTCTTTTAGACAACTTGTTTGCTACGCACAAGATTGATGCTGTAATGCACTTTTCTGCTTACGCTTACGTGGGCGAATCTGTTACCGATCCCGCTAAATATTATCGTAACAATGTCATCGGCACTATTACCCTTTTGGAAGCAATGATCGCTGCTGGGGTGAAGAAATTTGTATTTTCTTCTACTTGCGCGACTTACGGTGTACCGCACAAAATTCCGCTCACAGAAGACCACCCACAAAATCCGATCAATCCCTACGGTGCTACTAAGTTAATGGTAGAAAGGATTTTGTCGGATTTTGACGCTGCGTACGATTTCAAGTCTGTTTGTTTCCGCTATTTTAACGCGGCTGGGGCCGATCCTAACGGGTTGTTAGGAGAGGATCACAATCCAGAAACTCACCTGATCCCACTGGTGTTGTTCGCGGCTTTGGGTAAACGAGATTCGATCGCGATTTTTGGCACGGATTACGATACTCATGACGGTACTTGCATTCGGGATTACATTCACGTTAACGATTTGGCATCGGCTCACATTTTGGGATTAGAATATTTGTTAAATGGTGGCAAATCTGATTTCTTTAATTTGGGCAATGGTGGCGGCTTTTCGGTGAAAGAGGTGATAGAAACGGCTCGCCAAGTGACGGGAAAAGAGATTAAGGCTGTTGAGTGCGATCGGCGTCCGGGCGACCCGCCTGCTTTGGTTGGCAGCAGCAAAAAGGCGATCGAAACCTTGGGCTGGTCTCCAGAATATCCAGACATCAAGAATATTATATCCCATGCTTGGCAGTGGCATCAAAAGCGTCACAGTTAGCATAAACTCAAATAAAAAAAGTGCAAAAATAGAGTCTTAAATAATGTTAAACAGTCACAAAGATTTTTGTTTTTGCACCTTAGCTTTTGGGAAAAAGTATCGCGAATTAGCCAAACAACTAGCAGCAGACTTAGAAACTCATTCTCTAGGGACGATGCTAGTTGTTTGTACTGACAACCCAAATGACTTTCAGGATTTGACGAATGTTTTCGCCTTTAAAAAAACTCGCGAAGGTGTAGATTATTGTTATAATGATAAACGATTTGCACTAAAAAAAGCCTTAGAATTATGCCGAGTGACAATTTTTGTGGATGCAGATACAAGAATCATAGGAAAAGTGCCGGAGAGAGAATGGATGCCAGGAATTACTTGTAAAGGGTTTATTCCCATTCTAGAACATCCACCAAATCAATCACTGCCGGGGAGAAAAGAGGCAATTCATAAATTAGCAAAAAAGCTAGAAATCCCATTAAAAAATGTAAGTTTTGTTCCAGAAAATTTGTTCGTAATTGCGAGAGACAATGGGAAAGAAATTCAGTTTATTCAAGAATGGGGAAAGATTGGAAGATTTTTTGAAGTGCAAAAAGTCAAAACAAAAGACGGTAATCCCATTGGGTTAGCAACTGCTAAAGTTGGGTGGAATATTCGTAATGACGGGTGGCAGGAACTCGCTCAAATTAGGGAGCATTCTTTGGCTCATTGGGACTGGCAAAAAAATCAAGTAAGAACCTTTTGGGATAAGGTTTGGGATAAATTGCAGTTTGAGCATTGGCAATATCTCTATCGGTTATTAAAAACACAGTTAATTGCCTTATTAAATTTCAATTTTTACTATCGTTAGAGAAAAGATATGGATAGAGGATTTATCACCATTTTAATTGGATTGTAATCATTTCAAGACTGCATACATTTTCTAGCTTCAGTCAGGAAGTTTCACCGCGAAATAATTATTATTTTAATAGATAGAGTCCCTCGATTTTTATATCCCTTACTTTTGGTGTTGGGAAATGTGAGATTGCAGGCCGCACCGAAACCCGAAAATCCTGTTTTAGCATCGCGACAAGCTAAGCTGGCTTTGTATCAACAATCTCCTTTTGAGAAAACTATTTATCTGGACTGCGATATTTGTTTGCTATCGCCAATATTATGAAGTTTTTGACTATCTTGATGAAGTAGATTTGCTGATAACAGAAGACGGGCAGCCTGCGATTGCTAAAGCGGAAAATTTATTAAGAGTTAAGCAGGATATTCTGTCAACTTTGCAGTCTGTCGGGTTGCCGCTAAATGCAAATAGCATTCAATACAATGGCGGATTTATCGCTTTTACGAAAAGCAGTAAAACTCAGGAATTGTTTAGACACTTTAAGAAATATTTCGATAGGGTAGTGGCGCATCAAAATGTGCTAATCTTGAAAGATTCAAGGCGCTTTTGCGGCGGCTGTTGAATCAGTGAAACCGAAAATGACAACTTTGTCCACCGTTTACAACTACTTGGATAAGTGGAAAGATGTTTATACGATCGACAAACCGATTAAAGTAATGCACTGCACTTATCCTTACCGCCCTCAGTACGCGAAGAACGTGACGCGCTCGCTCTTTACTAGAATAGTCGATCGCACGGCTACAATATTTTTACCAAATCAACTTAACAATCCCTGGCGTTTAAAATAATTAAAGTTTGTTGGCAAACTGCATCAAAAACAACAAAATTCAGCCCAAAATAAAAAAAATTAGCCTCAACATACCCGAAAATTTACCTAGAAGAATTATTGCTGGCTGGAATAACAGTCTTGGGTGCATCACTGGTTTGTTTTTACCAAAAGACGCGTTGCTGCCCTTTGCCCTGGTTAAAAACCCGGTTGCTTTGGTCGGGAGTGCGTGAGTCCGAATCGCCTTGACAAAAGCTCGGTTAAGCAGGAAAATTAAAAAAATGTTTTAAACAAAATACTCAGTGAAAGTTTCATTAGTAGTGAGCGATTTGTCAGGAGGAGGTGCAATTCGTGCTTTTTTATTAGCTCAAGTCTTGATAGAGCTTAAATGTGATGTAGAAGTTGTTGGATTTCAGTTTGGCAAGGAATTGTACGCTACTCCTCCCAGAGAAATCCCGGTATGTGCGATACCGGGTAAAAATTATCCGGGGTTTTTGATGGATGCTCAAAAACTTTGGAAAAAAATAGATGGGGATATTATTTATGCAGTCAAACCTAAACCTACAAGCTTTGGGTTATCACTGCTAAAAAAACTGGCAAATCGCCACTTTATAATTTTAGATATAGACGACTGGGAACTGAGCTGGTACGGCGGAGATGAATGGAAATACCGTCCCTCTTTTAAACAACTTTATCGAGATATTTTTAAACACAACGGTCAATTAAGAGAACCAGATAATCCGCTCTATCTCAAGTGGATGGAAAGTCTAATTCACCGTGCTGATGCAGTCACCATTGATACTGAGTTTTTAAAACAGCGTTTTGGTGGTGTATATTTGCCTAATGGTAAGGATACTGCAATGTTCGACCCTGCTAAATACAATCCTGAATTGAGCAGACAGCGTTACGGCTTGTCCGGGTATAGAGTTCTGATGTTTCCGGGGGCACCGCGACCTCATAAAGGCGTGGAGGATGTTTTGATGGCCCTCGAACTGTTAAATGAGCCGGATTTAAAATTAGCGATCGTCGGCGGCAGTCCTTATGATGATTATGATGATAAACTTGTGAAACAATGGGGGCGTTGGATTATTAAACTGCCAAGGTTTCCAGTGGAGACGATGCCGTCCGTTGTAGCGGCGGCTCATGTTGTCGTTGTTCCTCAGCGAGAAACTCTCGCAGCCGTGGCTCAGTTTCCGCTCAAGCTGACAGATGGTATGGCAATGGCTAAGCCTGTTTTGTCTACGCGAGTGGGGGATATTCCAGCAATTTTAGGGGGAACGGGTTATTTAGTCGATCCGAGTTCTCCCGCTCAAATTTCACAAAAAATTCAATGGATATTTCAAAATTTGACAGCGGCTAATTTACAAGGAATGAAAGCTCGGAAAAGATGTGTGAAAAAATATAGTATTCAAGCAATGAAACCGATACTTTCAGAGATAATCGCAGGTATGTAAATGTTATTTTAAAACTACTCAAGGGAGGAAGAAAAGCTGGCTGTTATTAAAGAATATTTTGAGATGCCGTACTGTTTAGCTGGGAATGCTTCATGTCTGCCAATAAGCTACTCCTAAAATTTGCCAGACGATATCCCGGCAGGATTTTCTTAACTGTGATGCTGGGCTTTTCTGGCGCTTTATTCAACGGTATCAGCACTACTCTGATTGTACCAGTGCTTTTAAGTTTTTTAGAGGAAACTATCGAGCTGCGTGGTGCTCCACCTCTAATTAAAACTTTGATGTATCCTTTTGAGGGAATGCCCGGAAATCAGCGTTTAATGTTGATGACAGGGGCGATTGTGCTGGCAATTTTTTTTAAAAATGTTGCGAGTTATATCAATACTTTAGTAGCTACTTCTCTGACGCGATCTCTGACTTTTGATTTGCGAGAAGCAGGTTTGCGTTTGTTGTTAGAAGTAGATTTAGATTTTTACTCTAAAACTAAAGTCGGGGATTTAATTAATAGATTGGGCGGAGAGATTGGTCGGACCGCTAGTGCAGTTGGTACGGCCATCGGAATGTTTACTACCTCAATCACGGTTTTGGTTTTTGTGGGTTTGCTACTTTCTATCTCGTGGAAACTGACGGTGACAGCTACAGTTTTGCTGTCGTTAGTTGCTTGGACAAATCAATATATTATTAACCGTTCCAAGCATTTTGGTCACCTGCTTTCTGAAATGTCGAAAGATTATTCGGTTAGGGTACTGGAAACGATTAGTGGGATTCGGCTGGTCAAGTCAACGGGGAACGAGGAAAGAGAGTATCAGCGGATCAAGCATTTAATTCAAAGGCGAGAACAAGCGGATTTTCAGGCTCAGGTAAATTATGCCGCGATCGCCCCAATTAACGAAGTTGTTAATTTGATAGTTATAATTTTGATTGTATTTATAGGTCGCACAATATTTGCGAATGAGATAGAGTCTATTGCTACAATTTTATTAACCTATTTATTGGTACTATTTCGATTAATCCCTTTGATTTCACAGTTGAATAGCGGCCGCAGTCAATTTGCTAATACGTCGGCTAGTGTAGAGGTGGTTAATGATTTTTTGAGCTGCGAGGACAAGCCATTTATGCTGAACGGTTCTGTGCCTTACACTCATTTGCGATCGGGAATTCATTTTAATAAAATATCTTTTAGTTATCCTAACCACAAAAATTTAGTTTTGCAAGGAATTGATTTATTTCTACCTCATGGCACTACTTTGGCTTTGGTAGGAACTTCGGGTTCTGGTAAGTCAACTTTGGCAGACTTACTGCCGAGATTTTACGATCCTACTGAAGGTAATATCTCGATCGATGGCAGGGATTTGCGCGAATTTGACTTGAAAAGTCTGAGACAAGCGATGGGTATTGTTAGCCAAGATACGTTTTTGTTTAATGCTTCAGTGCGCGAAAATATTGCTTATGCTAGACCCCAAGCGACTGAGGAAGAAATTGTGGAAGCGGCGAAGGGGGCGAATGCTTATGAGTTTATCCAACTGTTGCCGGAGGGGTTGGATACTCAAATTGGCGATCGGGGGGTGATATTATCGGGAGGGCAGCGTCAGAGAATTTCAATTGCTAGAGCCCTGCTGCAAAACCCGGAAATCTTAATTTTAGATGAGGCAACGAGTTCGCTGGATACGGTTTCGGAAAGGTACGTGCAAGCGGCGATCGAGAAATTGAGTTGCGATCGCACAACGTTGGTAATCGCCCACCGCCTCTCCACAGTCCAAAAAGCCAACAAAATCGCCGTGATCGATCGCGGGCAAGTAGTAGAAATGGGTTCCCACGAAGAATTGCTAGCAAAAGGAGGTTACTACACTCGCTTGTATTCAGTGCAATTTGCCGAAGAAACCGCTCGCGATGAAGCTCTCATTAGAGGTTCTTACGAAATTCGCACTCGCCTGACTCCCATGATAGCTTACCTCAAAATGCTAGTAGATGAAATGGTAGACTCTCCCGAAGAAAGAGACGAGTTAATCAGAGAATCATTTCACTCTGCTGCTAATATTTTCACTACTTTAGAATTTATAGAAAATACTATTAAGCGTCAGGCTGTTAAAAAGTAGTCAGAAGGAAGGAAGGAGGAAGAAGGAAGAATGAAGGAGGAAGAAGCCATAAGTCGTATCATGTCGGGTTGATTTACCTTGGTTCCCAGGCTCCAGGAATACATATGTGGAGGCTCTGCCTCCCCTTACCAATTACCAACTACCAATTACGATGTCTAAATATTATGTATTTTTTACCAGAAATATCTTACCGCAACCCAATGTAGCGAGCTTAGTTCAAGTTGCACACTCTGCAAATGCCGCAGCAAATCTCGGTTTACCAGCAGTTTTGGTATATCTCCGCAAAGGCTGGAGTGCTTTGAATCCGGTTGATTTGCTTTTTCCTTTTCAACCCAGGAAACCAGATGACAAACTTGCCAATATTTACAATATTCAAGATAAATTAAAAGTAGCAGATTTACCGATGCCGTGGCCGATCGACCGTTGGCACAGCAAGTGGACGAGTTCCAGTACGATCGTCTCAAAATACTACTTACCGATTCACCTGCTTAAATCTACTAAAATTGTCCACACCCGCGACTGGAACTTTGTCAAAGCAGCAGTTAAAAATGGAATTCCCGCTATCTACGAACAGCACCACCACGACGAAAAAATTTTTGAACCAGAAATCGTTTGCCATCCTCTGTTTCAAATTGCTGTAACTGTTGCCGATACTGTCCGAGAAAGCATGATTAAGAATGGGATGCCACCGGAAAAAGTAATTACGCTGCACAACGGTTTTAACCTTTTGTTTCTCGCGAGACAAACAGAAGCAGCTCAGAATTGGCGACAGCAGTTATTAACAGATGACAGACAGCATTTAGCAGTTTATGCGGGCGGACTTTACCCGTTTAAAGGTGTGGATATGTTGGTGGATGTGGCTCAGGAATTGCCGCTGGTTCAATTTGCGATCGCCGGTGGCGATTCATCCCAAGTAACAGCCTACCAGCAGTTAGCCAAATCCAAGCAAGTTAACAACATTAAATTTCTCGGCTACCTGCCTCAAAATCAACTAGCTAGCTTGCTGCAAGCAGCCGATGTTTTGACTCACCCACACTGTTTGACAGAGGCGGCGACGTTCACATCTCCTTTAAAATTCTTTGATTACATGGCATCGGGAACTCCGATTGTAGCGACGGAGATTGCATCTTTAATGGAATTTAAATCGGGAAATATAGCAGCAACTTGGTGCGAACCGGATCAGCCATATGAATTTGCAAAAAGCATTCAAGCTTGTTTAACCAAATATCCGAGAAAAATAGAAGGTTATGCAGAAACATTTAATTTTATCAAGCAATTCTCATGGGAAAATAGGATAGAGAGAATTTTAAGTTACGTGGATGAGCAAGTGCGATATCCGATAATTCAAAATTCCATAGGGGCGGGTTTTACCAACAATCATCGCCTCAAATAAACAATCTCATAAACCCGCCCTGCCCAACGCACAAACCAGATTTATTATTAGTAGGGGCGGGTTTTACCAACAATCATCGCCTCAAATTAATAATCTCATAAACCCGCCCCGCCCACACGCAAAAACCAGATTTATTATTAGATATGAACCAAAAAATCATGGGCACAATCACCACCTACCCAGGTATGGACCAAAGCGACTGGCTGTGGCAACAAACCCCCCACAACTTCGGCAAATGGGGAAAGATTCAAATGCTCGCCAACCACCCAGAACCAGACTTTTTACTCATGTATCAATTCGACTTTCCCAAACCTTCCAAAAATCTATCCTGGATCGACAAAATTCGCCGTCTAAGCCCCCAAAATCCCGAAAATGACATCCAAGAAAAATTGCGCGGTGTCCCCAAGGAACGCATAATTTACCTAATCCGCGAACCGCCATTACCAGAAGTTATTGGAATTACCAGAGCCAATTACGAACAAGCCAAACTTTATTGTGGTTACGTTTCCGGGCCCGACGATTTCGCCCCAAAACCCGATTATATGCCCGCGATTTGGTATCACTCTAACTCGTTTCGAGAACTCGATGAGATGCCTGCGCCGCCGAAAACTAAATCCTGTTCTTGGATTACTTCAGGTGTTAGCCGCAGCGCCAATCACCGCCACAGATTAGATTTTATCAAATTGCTACAATCACAAGAATTGGATTTTGACCTTTACGGGCGAAACTTGCCAACTTGGGCGCACGGCAACGGCACTATGAACAATAAATGGCACGCTGTCGCACCATACTATTACAACTTAGCTATTGAAAATTATGCCGAAAACGATTGGTATGTCAGCGAGAAGCTTTGGGATGCTTTGTTAGCTTGGTGTTTGCCGATTTATTACGGCGGTTCGGCGGCGGATAAATTGTTGCCGGCGGGGAGTTTTCTGAGGCTGCCGAGTTTGGATGAGAAAGGAGTAGAATTTATTAAAGAGGTTACTGCGAGTGCGGATTATTGGCATGAAGCGAGGGAAAAAATTGCCGAAGCCCGACAAATAGTTCTCCACGAATTAAACTTGCTCAATTGGCTGTCTAACTTTGCATCTTAGGAAATAGCGCCATGACAGAAAACCAAAATCAACTACAAAACTATTTGCCTACCTTTGAGTTTGATGTGATAACAGTAAATTTTGAACCACAAGAAAACAGTCGCCACCGTCATTCAGCTCACTTCTTCCCCGAAGACTTAGGGAACGAAATTGTACTGGAAATGGTATCGATTCCCGGCGGCACATTTATGATGGGTTTCCCCAGCAGCGAAACAGGACAATATTATTACATAGGTCCGCAGCATCGAGTCACCATACCCGCTTTTTATGCAGCCAAATATCCTATCACCCAAGCACAGTGGCAATCAGTAATGGGAAACAATCCATCGAAGTTCAAAGGTGAAAAACGTCCTGTTGAATTTGTATCGTGGGATGATGCCGTCGACTTCTGTGGCAAACTGTCGGAAAAAACCGGGAGAAAATATCGCCTTCTGAGTGAAGCAGAATGGGAATACGCCTGTCGTGCCGATACAACAACCGCATTTCATTTTGGGGAATACATTACCACGGAAATAGCCAACTATGACGCAAGCGACCCCTGCGGATATACACCCGGAGGACTTTATCGCAAAGAAACAACAGATGTAGGGAGTTTTCCTCCGAATCCGTTTGGATTGTACGATATGCACGGCAATGTTTCGGAGTGGTGCAGCGATAGGTGGAACCAAGACTATAACGGCGCACCAACTGACGGAAGTTCCTGGGAAACTGGCAAAGATGATTACCGGGTGCTCCGTGGCGGTTGCTGGGTCAGTGAGTATATCGGTTGCCGTTCTGCCTCTCGCGGCGCTTCCTCGGCGGGCGATAGGTCTAGTGTTGGGGGTTTTCGCGTAGCGATGGCGTCGCTTTCTCCCTCGTCTTAGTTTTCCCCCGATGACTGTTTTTTACCCTTTAAATGATTCGGCGGTTGAAACCGCAACGACACAAACAAAGTCCGCCTTCGCGAGACTATAGATATGAATGGAATTTGCACGCTAGCCAACGATACAGTTTACGATCAACTAATTGCCTTGCTCAACAGTATTGAAGTTATCTTAGGCTCAAATACTCCTGTCTGTATTTATCCTTTCGACGAGCAGATAGAGCAAATTAAAGCTGAAATTGTTCACCGTCCCAACGTCTTTATTTATGAAGATAGCGCATCAATTCAACGATGGGACAACTTCATGCAAACAGCCGCACCAGAGCGTTTGAACCGCAAAAAATTCCGGCTTTACGGCGCACACCGGCGCTTTTGCGCTTTCGAGGGCCCGTTTGAAAAGTTTATCTATATGGATGCGGATACTTTGGTGATGAATTCCCTTGATGCGGTTTTCCAGAAGTTAGAAGAAGCGGATTTTGTGGTTTATGATTTTCAATTCTGCAACCCCACTAAAGTATACAATATTCAGTCAGCAAAACTGCTCGAAATTTTTGAGCCAAATCGCATCGAATCAGAAATATTTTGTTCGGGATTTTACGCCAGCAAGCAAGGATTGTTTGAGCAAGATACTAGAGAATGGCTGTTAGCTCAACTGCAATCGGGCGATGCGGAAATTCTCTATGAAGGTGCGGGAGAACAGCCGTTGCTCAATTATATGGTGATGAAAACGGGGATGAATAGCTATAATTTTGCTTACAGTCTCCCGGATGGCGAAAAAACTGGGTGCAGCGTCACTTCCAAACATTTTGAAGAGCAAGATTGGATTTTGTACGATAAGGGAAACCGACTTACTTACATTCATTATATTGGCGTGCCGCCGGATTTAATTCGGAGAGTTTGTGTGGGCGAAAATATTGAGTTTCCCTATCGCGATTTGTTTCTGCATTACCGCTATCTCCGCGAACCCTCCAAGCGTCCGATTTTTGCCCAAGCGCCAAAGTCTTATACTGAGGTTTCTGGGGCGAATTTGTTAACCAGGGTATTGAGAAGGTTGAGGATAACTTTATGAATCGCGGTATTTATATTGTTGCGAATGATAAGGTGATCGAAAGTGCGATCGCCCTTTTAAATAGCATACGTCTGTACAATTGTCAAGTACCAATTTTTATGATTCCCTTCGACGACAATTATCAGCAAGTCGCAGCCGCACTCAGCAGTCTCCACGACGTGCGATTGTTCCCAAATCTGGAGTTTGTGGAACAGTTTACCAGGGAAATTGGCCAAACGTTCGATCGCAACTTTTTAGCCCTCCCCAACAAAATACGAAAACTCGCCACCTGGTTTGGCCCCCTCGACGAATTTCTGTACATCGATACCGATATCATCGTCTTTGAAGACATCGCAGCCAACTTAAACAAACTATCAGAAGTAGACTTTTTTTGCTGCGACTACCACCACCTCAGCGAAAAACTGCGAAATGTATTTTCACCTGCTGTACAACAACAGAATATCTTTACCGACTCCCAGCTTCAAGATGTATTCAACAGCGGTTTTTGGGCATCCAGAAAAGGAACTATTACAGAATCACAAATGTATGAGATTTTGCGAGAATGTTCGCAGCATCGAGAATATTTTGACTTTACTCAAAATGTCACAGATCAACCTCTACTAAATTATATCATTCTTAAGCTGATTCCCAAGCGCTGTAATCTTGTTAAAGATTCAGCAACCGAACCAGGAAGCTGGGCTGGTTCCAAGCATTTTCAAGAAATAGATTATGTTCTTTATGACAAAGGCAAAAGGTTAAAATATATTCACTGGGCTGGAATACCAATTAAATCCGGTAGTCCTTATTGGAACCTGTGGAAACATTATCGTTATCTCAATGAGGAACCACCAAATTTAGTGCAAAAAATATTTCGCTCTTTGCATGGTGTGTTGAGCGCTGTTATAATATGCGATATTGTATGGTGTGTTGGGCGCTGTTATAATATTTGATAAAGCCGAGATATCTGCCAGGAGTCCAGGCACCTTGGGCGAGAATTTCGGTGCATTGGGCGCTGTTTTGATATTCGATAAATTCGATAAAGCCGAGATGATCCCCCAGTGCCCAACACACCCTAGCGGAATATTTGGCAAAGGACTTAAAAAGCTTAAAAATTATGACAAATGGTATTTATATTCTAGCAAACGATGTGGTTTTCGACCACTTAGTCGCTTTGTTAAACAGTCTCGAAGTCAATGGGGCAAAAGATATTCCCGTTTGTATCATTCCCTATGATGATAGACTGAAAAAAGTGCGAGGAGAAATTGCAATTCGTCCTAATGTCACCCTCTTTGACAACACCGATTCAATTCATTTCTGGGAAGACTTTGCAACTCAAGCTTGGACATCTCACGCCAAAGCTCAAAAAGTTTGGCAAGCTAAAGGTTTGAAATCAGTTCACTGTTTGACCAGGCATCGGAAATTATGCTGTTTTGACGGGCCTTTTGACAAATTTGTATATTTTGACGCGGACACTCTGTTAATGGGTTGTCTGGATTATATTTATCAAAAACTAGATCGAGTTGATTGGGTAGCAAACGATTTTCAATACAAATCAGACCTCAACTATGTATTTGACTTATCCTCAGAGAAATTGCCACATATTTTTAATATAGACCAACTGCCATCTCATACTTTTTGTACAGGTTTGTTTGCTTCAAAAAAAGAAATATTTAATAGAGAAAATTCAGTCCAACTGTTAGATAAGTTAATATCAGGAGAAGCGGAAACTATGTGCTTGAGTGCATCTGACCAATCTTTACTTAACTATTTAGTCGCCCGCAGCAAAATCTCTTTTTACAACTTTGCATATGCTCAACCCGAACAGGTAACGGGAAATCATTGGTCTTCTCAATTTGATGTGATAGATAATGTTTTATATGATAAAGGACGGCGGCTTACTTATTTGCATTACATGAGTATTGCGGCTGCAAAAATTAATCAATTGTGTGCTGGTGAAGATGTTGAAATTCCCTACCGAGATGTATTTCTGCACTACCGCTATTTGAAGTTGCCGGAAAAATGCCCCAAACTCAAATCCCCAAGTTTGCTAGTGCGCGGATACAGAAATGCCAAAACCTTTGTCAGGCAAAAAAATATCAACTTTAGGTATAGATTGGCAAATACAGAAATGAATATTTTGCGAAAAGCGGGCAGAAAAATTCGCAGTTTACAACTCGAAAATAAAGTTTACCAACAGTATTACAAAATTATGATGGACTTGCGGACAAGCCTTCTAGGCGTTCGCTTAATTTCAATTCGGCGTCCGTCTGTGGCTAACAGAAGTAAAATATCTCTAGCTATTACCCATTTTAACCGTTCTAGTTTGGTTGTAGGTGCATTGTGCAATGCTTTGTATGACGATCGTATTGATGATATTATTATTTACGATGATGCTTCCTCTCCCGAAGAGTTTTCTAGGATGCAAGCAAATATAGCAAACTTGTCACCTAAGATTTCTATCCGCAGAGGTGAGCAAAATTTTGGTGCGTATAAAAGCAAAATTATGGCTATTTCCCACTGCAAAAATGAGTGGGCAATTATTCTTGACTCTGACAATGCCTTGAGCGAAACTTATGTCGATAGACTCTACCACATAACTGCATGGAATCCTAAACTAATTTACTGTCCGACATCCGCCAATCCCTACTTTAATTTTAAATTATATTCTGAGACAGAAATCAATCTTGAAAAAGCACGAGAATTAATTCTAAATAATCCCAATCCTAAATTATTTCGCAATTTTATTAATGATGGCAACTACTTCGTCAATGTACAGAAATACCTGGATTGTGCCGAGGATAATCAAGATATTTGCGTGCAAGCTTCCGATGTCGCCGCTTTCAATTATTTGTGGTTGAAAAGTGGCGGCAGCTTGTATGCGGTGAGTAATTTAAGTTATTATCATCGGCAACATTCAGGCAGTTATTGGCTCAGTACAATGACTGATTCTAAAAAAGTTTTAAATAAAATTATCGAAGCCATTACTAATCACAAAAACTGCGATTTTTTCTAAAAATTAATGGTATAATCGCAGCATTTCAATTACAGAGAAACCTCAAAAGTTGGGTAATTCAAAAAATTAACAATGTTCAATTTAAGTTGCGGAATTTCTGGGATAGATAGCATCTAACTGTACTCTAACTGTACACAGACTGAATCCACTCCCATTCGCGCCTTAAACCTTCTTCTAAAGCAACCTGTGGCTGATAACCTAAGATTTTCTGGGCTTTAGACACATCCGCGCTAGTGTGCCGCGCGTCTCCCCTCGCAGCTTCGGTAAAATCTATCCGAATAGGTCGATCGACAATCCTTTGTATTGTATCAATAACTTCTTTTAAAACTACCCGACTTCCCCCACCAATATTAAAAACTTCCCCCGCAGCTTCCGCAACCTCAGCCGCCGCTAAATTCGCCGTCACGCAATCGCTGATAAACGTAAAATCCCGCGTTTGCAATCCGTCGCCGAAAATTGAAATCGCCTCGTCAAACAAAATCGACTTAAAAAACTTGTGAAAAGCCATATCGGGGCGCTGTCTGGGCCCGTAAACGGTAAAATAGCGCAGCGAAGTAGTCGGAAGACCAAAATTTTTGTAATAAAGCCCGCACAAACGTTCACCAGCTAATTTCGTAATTCCGTAGGGAGAAACTGGCTGGGGACAAGCGTTTTCATTCGTGGGAAAAGATTCAGCATTGCCGTAAATTGAAGAAGAAGAAGCATAGACAAACTTTTTCAATCTGGGCGCATCTTTTGCCGCTTCTAACAATACTTGAGTGCTGTTAATATTGCGTTCGGTATAGCTGCGAAAACCGTCGCCCCAGCTAGCACGAACTCCTGCTTGCGCCGCCTGATGAAATATTACCTTAGCATCGGATAAAAGCGATCGCCAATTTAGAGACAAAATATCGCCTTCCACCAATTCAAAACCCGGATACTTTTCAAATCGTGCAATATTTTTTCGCTTGAGAGCCGGATCGTAATAATCGTTGAACTCATCAACACCAATCACCGTCTCGCCTCTATTTAAAAGAGTTTCTACTAAGTTAGATCCAATAAATCCCGCCGCGCCCGTAACAATTAAAATACTCATTCGATTTTAGATTTTAGATTTTAGATTGTAAAAAAAATACACAAATTATTGCCTAAGCTGTCATCTTCTTCTTTCTCTTCCTCTGCGTTCTCTGCGTTCTCTGCGGTTCAAAAAGCATCAAATTAGGATAATCCTCGATCACTATCAACCCCCTTGCTTCTCACAAAAGAGGTTGATAGTTAACTTTCATTGTTCAAAAGAATCTAAATCCAGTGCTTGGGAACCTCCGCGTTCTAACTCGATCAAAAGCTTACCTAACTGAGTCCAAACTAGCCAGCCTGTGAGTAGCGTCAGTGGCAAAGCTAGGGCATAACACAGTAGTTTTGGGAAGCCAAAAATCTCCATTCCAGAAGCTAAAAATACGCAAATACCGCCAGCCATTCCCAGAAAAGGTATGACCAATTGCAGCCTTGGCAGGTTAGCCAAGGTGCGAGTAGAACGATTTTTAGACCACTGTTGTACGGATTGTTTGAGAGTTGCTTCAAATGCTACACCGGAGGCCATCCCTGCTAGCAGTCCAGCCGACATTAAAAAATAGGGAGGTTCTGGAAAATAATACACGAATAATTCCTTAATTTGGGTAATTGGAAATGGGAATTGGAAATTGGGCATTGGGCATTGGGCATTGGGCATTGGCTATGGGGAATTAGTTATTAGAACCCACAACTAACAAGCAACAAATAACCAATGACTAATGACTAATGACCAATGACTAATGACTAAAATCGAGTTAGCGCGGCTGCTCCTGCTGTGGAAAACTCCGTCAAAGCGCCTAGAGCAACGTTGAAAAGGCGACCGGGCTGCAAATCTTCCTTGACTAAGTTCCACAGGCTGCGAACTTCTTCGGTGTGGATTCGATCGTCCTCAATCAAAGCTAACATTAGCTGGCGTCTCAAAAACGACCCTTCCTCTGACAGCAAAAATTGCAAGCCTAGTTGTGCTGTGGGGAGCAAGTCGAAACTACGATCGGATCTGGCGATCGCGATCATGTCCTCTAACCTGTTCCACTGGAATTTGCCATCTTTGAATAATACCTCAATCAGACGCCGCCGCAGTGCCGGAGATTCTCCATTCAACAAACGCCGCGCTACATAAGGATACGCTACCTCGACTATCTTGAAATTCGGATTCAGCGTCAGGGCCAAACCTTCTTCTGTCACCAGAGAGCGAATAATTAAGGCAAATTTCGCCGGCACCCGGAAAGGATAATCGTACATCAACTCCGAAAACTGGTCTGTAATCGTCTTGAAGTTAAAATCTGACACCTTTTCCCCGACGATATCACCCAGTACAGATTCCAACGCCGGGACGATCGGCATAATATCTGTATCTGGCGTTAAAAAGCCAAGTTTGACAAAATCCTTGGCTAATTGTAAGTAATCTTTGTTGATCAAATGAACGACAGAATCAACCAAAGTTTCTTTAGTTGTTTCTTCCATCTGATCCATCATCCCAAAATCAATGTAAGCCATGCGGCCGTCCGCTAAGGCAAACAGATTTCCCGGATGGGGGTCAGCATGAAAAAATCCATGTTCCAGCAACTGTCGCAAACCGCTGCGGACTCCGACTTCAATTAAACTATCGGTATCCAAACCTGCGGCTTTAACACTTGCCATATCTGTCAGCTTGATGCCGTCAATCCATTCAAGAGTCAGAACGCAATTTGAAGTATAACGCCAGTAAATGCTCGGAACTTTTACTGTCGGGTCGTCGGCAAAATTTGTAGCAAATTTCTCGGCGTTGCGTCCTTCATTGATATAATCAATTTCCTCGAACAATTTGATACCGAATTCATCGACTATTAAACAAAGGTCGTGACCGAGATTCAGCGGCAACAAGGGGCCCAACCATCCAGCGGCCCAGCGCATTAAGTAAAGGTCAAGGCTCAAGACTGGCAGCAAATTCGGTCGCTGCACCTTGACTGCTACTGCTTCCCCGGTGAGGAGGCGAGCTCGGTAGACTTGACCGAGACTTGCCGCGGCGACAGGTTCGGGAGAGATTTCGCTATAGGTTTCGCTAATTTTGCGATCGAGTTCCGCTTCAATAATCTCGAAAGCGCGCACCGAGTCAAACGGTGGCAATTGATCCTGAAGTTTGATCAATTCTTCGAGAAAGTCTTTGCGGATCAAATCTGGTCTGGTAGAAAGGGCTTGACCGACTTTAATGAAAGTGGGGCCCAAGCGAGTGAGTATTTGTCGCAGGTGGGCGGCCCGTTCCGGCTGGTGTGCTGCGACTTCGTGCTGCCAACTGTCCCACAGCATCCCCAGCACAAAGCCCGCAAAAGACCAAATAACGGTAATTGCGCGCCAAATTGCTTTCCAAGGACGGTTGCGGTAATACTGAGCGATCGCTTGTGGATCGTAGCGTCTAGCCTGAGTGAATTGATACTGAGGCACTCGTTTATTTTCCTCTTATCTTCTGAAAATTACAGGTTAAATTGAGAATTGGGAATTGGGCATCGGGCATCGGGCATCGGGCATCGGGCATCGGGCATCGGGCATCGGGCATCGGGGATGGAAGTCGAAAGTTCAAATATTATTTATTCTTTCTTCTTCGTTCTTCCTTCTTCGTTCTTCCCTCTTCCCTCTTCCTTCTTCCTTCTTCATCATTGACCGATCGCACTGCAAGTTTTAGGCGAGCGGAAAATGCACCCGTTCGAGGCGGATTGCTAGCCTAAATTTGTTTCTTTTCATTAAATATAGTACATAAAAGTACAAGTGATCGGTCAAAATACTTAACAGCTCTCCCTCAACCCTGCACATTCTCACAGCACTGCAACCCTGCAATTCTTTTCTCCTCCTGCATTTCCCTCGCTGATGCCATCGCGCCAAAGCTACCGGATGCGATCGGCCTTTGCCAAGCAATCTTTCAGACCATAAATCGTCCGCTCTTGTTGATCCCTCGACAGTTCCGGGAACATCGGCAAAGACAAGACTTCGCGACAAACTTGCTCAGCCTTTGGCAATTGACCGGCAGCATAGCCCAAAGATTTGTAAACAGGTTGCAGGTGCAAAGGTAACGGATAGTAAACCATCGAACCGATGCCAGCTTCCTGCAACTGAGCCCGCATCCAATCTCGAAAATCGCCAGAGGGATTTTGCGCGTTTTCTGGACTTGTCAGCCGGATCGTGTATTGATTCCAAACTCCTTTTGCGAATGGCAATTCTTTGGGGACGGCAACTCCGGGCACGCGGGAGAGAAATTCGCTGTAAAGTGTGGCGTGAGAACGTCGCTGGGCGTTCCAACTGTCGAGATACCGCAATTTAATGCTGAGAATCACCGCTTGCAGGGCATCTAAACGGCTGTTGTAGCCGATTTCTTCGTAGAAATACCTAGAAGACTGTCCGTGTTCTTTGAGCACTCGCATCGAAGCTGCCAGGGCAGGATCATTTGTCGTCACCGCGCCACCGTCACCGCAAGCGCCTAAGTTTTTGGTTGGATAAAAACTGAAGCAGCCGACATGACCAATGCTGCCGACTTTTCGAGACTG
Source organism: Microcoleus sp. Pol8_D6 (assembly GCF_036700965.1). Lineage (NCBI taxonomy): Bacteria > Bacillati > Cyanobacteriota > Cyanophyceae > Oscillatoriales > Microcoleaceae > Microcoleus > Microcoleus sp. Pol8_D6. Next base: position 37,568 of record NZ_JAUBPW010000037.1, read on the forward strand.
CCACTCGGCCCCGACAGATTGGGCGCAATCTTCAATTACGGCTAAATTGTGCCGAGTCGCAATTTCCATCAACCGAGTCATGTCTACCGGTTGGCCGAAGATGTGCACTGGCATAATTGCCTTGGTTTTGTCGGTAATTGCCGCTTCGAGGAGTTCGACATCCAGATTAAAAGTCTCGCTGTCAATATCGACAAATACTGGAGTCGCACCGACGGCGCTAATTGTCTCAGCGGAAGCAAAAAAGGTAAAAGGAGTGGTAATCACTTCATCGCCAGGGCCAATTTTGAGAGCTCGCAAAGCCAAAATCAGGGCATCGGTGCCGGAGTTGCAGCCCACGCACTCGGAAACGCCGATGTAGTCGGCGAACTCTCGTTCAAAACTCTTTACGGCTGGGCCGCCTACGTAGCCGCCAGAGGCAAGCACTTTTTGCACTGCAGCGGTTATCTCGTCGCCAATCTGCGCGTATTGGCGGGTTAAGTCGAGGGGGGGAACATTATTCACTCTTCACACCATAAATTTCAAGCATTATCAAAGCAAATTCTTGCAGCAAAACTGTTTCTCAGAAACCTTTATTGCAATATCTTATATTTGGACAGGCAAACAATCACATTATCGAAAGGGTGGGCCGGTGTTAATTCTGCTAGATTTGACAGATTTGGGTTGGGCTTTGGGGATGGTGGCGATCGCGATCGGGCTTTCGGCGTGGCAGGGATTGGGGCTGGAGGGGGCGATCGCGATCGCGGCGGGGCGCACCCTGATCCAGCTAATCTTAGTCGGATACGTGCTCGCAGTCGTATTTGACCCGGAGGGGAAAAATCCTTGGCTGGTTTTAGCAGTTTTAGCAATCATGCTGACAACAGCTAGCATGGTTGCCAGCAACCGCATCAGCAAAAAAATCAAGAACTTACTGCCCTTAGTTTGGGGTTCAATTTTTATCAGTACAGCCTTGACTCTCGCCTATACAAACTTGCTAATTTTGCAGCCGGACCCTTGGTACGAACCGCAATACCTGATTCCCTTAGCGGGTATGATTTTGGGCAATGCGATGAACTCCGGGGCGATCGCCGGGGAAAGACTTGTCAGTACAGTTAATAGCAGCCAGTTAGAAATAGAAACCCATTTAAGTTTAGGTTCGACGCCGCAGCAAGCAGTAAAGCAGTACCGCAAAGACGCGATCAAAGCTGGATTAATCCCGCTCTTAAATACAATGACAGTGGTAGGAATCGTAACTTTACCAGGGATGATGACAGGTCAAATGCTGAGCGGTGTCCGTCCTCTAGATGCAGCATCTTACCAGATTTTGATTATGTTTGTGTTAGCGCTGGCAACTGTAATTGCAACTCTGCTTTTGACTGAGGGATTGTCCCGGAAGTTTTTTAATCAAGATGCACAATTGATCAAATGGTAATTGGGCATTGGTAATTGGGCATTGGTAATTGGGCATTGGGCATTGATAATTGGTAATATAACGTAGGTAGGAATTTGCATTTAGCCTTATTTTATTGAACAGGCTTTCCGGCCTGTTCCGCACAGAGTGAGTTATCTTGTGGGGTGAGCCGAATAGCCCGCCCCAGTCATCACTAAGGAGAATAGCCATGATTCAAATAGCAAGTAAACCGCTAACTTTTGAAGAATTTGCGGAATGGAAGCCCGAAAATGCACGTTATGAACTGCACAATGGAGAGATTGTTGAAATGTCACAGCTATTAGGAGAGCATGAAGAAGTTATCAGTTTTTTAGGTTCAGAGTTAAATGCTGAGTCCAGAAGGCGAAAACTTCCGTACATTTTCCCCAAACAAGCCTTAGTTAAAAATATCGAAAACCTCTCTGCTTATTCTCCAGATATTTTGATATTAAACCGCCCAAATTTAGCATCAGAACCTCTGTGGCAAAAGTTCTCAACTGTGACTCAAGGCGCATCAATTCCGCTCGTTGTTGAAGTCGTTAGCACGAATTGGCAAAATGACTACATCAGGAAAGTGGGCGAATATGAACTAATCGGAATTCCCGAATATTGGATTGTGGATTATCTCGGTTTGGGTGGCCGCAGGTTTATCGGGAATCCCAAGCAACCGACTATTTCGATTTATCAGTTGGTTGATGGTGAGTATGAAGTTAGTCAATTTCGGGGAGATGAGACAATCGAGTCGCCCACTTTTCCGGAGTTGAAATTAACGGCGCAACAAGTTTTTCAAGCTGGATTGACTACGGATGAAATTGCTGGCGATGCGTGAGTGTAAATATTTTGATCGTTCAGACAGATTTTTTGCCCTCACGCACCCTACAACTACAACTACTTTGGTTCGTGACTCCCAATCCGCTTGCCTTCACCATCGTACACCTGCATCGGGATTTTGGCGTTTTCGGCGATCGCCTCCAAAGCTTTTTGCAACGTTTGAACGTGCTTTTCTACAGCTTGGCGAGACTTCACAGCATTGTTGTTGTTTGCTTGAATGAAAGTTTGTTGCAATTTCTGCACGTAACCGGGAGTCATCTGCACCGCAATCAAATCTTTGCTAACAGTATAGTCGCAAATCTTGGGGTTGCCTTTGCAAGTTCTATCTAAATCGGTGCGGGCTTTTTGCAGGTTCCTTTCTTCCTGCAACTTTACTTCTGCTTGCTGCAAAGAAGTTTTGTAGGAAGCAATCAGCGGTTGGACTTTCTGGGAATATGCAGTTGCTGCCGGCACTTGCTCCGCGTAACTCAAAGCTCTTCGCCAGGATTCTGATGCTTTAAACCAGGCGTTTTTGCCCTCAAAAATTTGAGCTTCCGCTGCTAAAGTCACAGCTTGAGTATACGCATTTTCCGAAATTCCTTCGACATTTTTGCGCTCGCGAGCTTCTGAAAGTTTGGTTTCGTATTTGGGAACTAGCAGTTTAGCTTGTTGGTAAGATGTCGTATTCGTGGGAATTTCTGATAGGATTTCGAGGGATTCTTCCCAACCTGATTGCACTTGATCCCAAGTCTCGGCGGTCTGAGCTACGGCTTCGCGAGCTTCTGCTATTTGGGCTCTACTTTTGGCGGCGAGCAGCGTTTTTTCCGCTTTTTTCTCTGTGCTTAACTGCCGATTTCCAGTTGCTACATTCTTCCGGTATTCCTTCGCTTTTCTCTGAGCAAACGGATAAACTGGACTGTCTGTGGGGATTTCTCGGAGTTCGGCGATCGCACTTTGCCACAGAGCTTGCGCTTCCTGCCCGTTCTCAGCCGAATAAGGCGGATTTTGGGTTTTTTGGGCTGCTGACTGTGCGAGGCGCGCTGCATCGATCGCAGAGTTTAAATTCTGATTTTGCTTCCGATAGCTTTCCAGAGCGCTTTGAGCTTCACCGCGATGAATTGACCAGGAGGGAATCGGTTCCAAAAGGGCGATCGCCTGTTTTAACTGTCGCTGGGCTTCTTGGGGACTGTTGGCAACTTTTGACGTTTTTAGAGTCTTCGTCGAATTCTCGCTCAACTGTTTGGCATTAGCTAAAGCACTACATCCTCCGATGACGCAGGGCCGACTCAGCATATAATAACCGCCTGCCAAAACTAGCGCGGCGACACTGATAATTCCTGCAGCAGCCAGCATCGCAAACGGTGAATGCTTGGGTTTTTGGGCAACTGTTACCGCTTCCATATCCAGCGGATTGAAGGGATTGTCTCCAATATCTGCCGGGATTGCAGCTACCCTAAAGGCGATCGGATCGGAATTGCTGGAACTTTCAGACAAATTGGGGAAATATTCTTCATCCCACGCATCTTTCCCATCTGTTTCTAACGGTATTTCCTCCTGTACATCTGCCGTCTCGGCAACATTTTCTGTTAAGACTATCCCGGTTTCTTCTGCGGGGATATTCTCGGTTTTTTTGAACAACTGCACTGTTTTTGGTCTTGACAAAACAGGGTTGTGCATGGTAAAAGAATGGAAAGCATAAGGCTGTTTTTGCCCGGTAATTTTTAGGCAAAGTCCAATCTGTTGAATAGATTCTGGTTCTATTTCAAGAATTGCTGCTTCTAGCACCGCAAAAGTCGGTTTGGCTTTGAGAACTAAACTGCGCGGGTGTTCTCCCACAACCGTTAAAGATTCATCTCGAAAATCGCAACTAATATAAAGCGGTAAGTTTTTAAATCCGGCTGCTTGCAAGTGTTGCTGCAATTTTACTTCTAGAATTTGTGCGTTGCTTTGTCGCGTTGCTATTGTCATATTTTTTCCTCTGTCTGATCTCACCACTTGCGATTTTAGATTGGGAATTTTAGATATTAGATTGGAGAACAGTCGGCTTTTTTGATTTGTTTGAACTTGAGCACCGATTCGTTCCAATTCTTAACTCTAAAAATTAAAGTTGCAACAAAATCTTAACTCTCAAATCTCAGCTTGCAAAGCCTGTCCATAACTTTCGCTGTAATAAACTTGAGTCACGTCAAAACGTCCGCCATATTGTTTGAAAGGTTCTGCTGCATAACCAAGCGGCAGCAAACAGCAAACATCTACTTCTTCCGGAATTTGAAAGGCTTCTTTCACCTTAGCGCTGACAAAACCTTCCATCGGACAACTATCTAGCCCAAAACTTTTAGCTGCAATCATTAAGTGAGCTACGGCGAGCATTGTATGTCTGTTTGTCCAAGTTTCTAGGGAATCGAAGCAGGGACGGTTCTCGAATAATTGCGGGATTGCTTGTCGCATATAACCGGCTAAATTGTCATTCATTGCGCCTGCTGCTTTGCCCAATTCGATGACGGCTTCGGTATTTTCGGGGCCGGCGGCGCGTCGATCGCCACAGCAAATTAATACTGTTGGGGCTTCTACCACTTGGCGCTGATCGAAGGCGCAAGCTTTTAATTTTTGTTTGCTGGCTGGGTCTTGAAGTACGATAAACCGCCAAGGCTGCAAGTTGTAACCAGAGGGCGATCGCACTCCCAACCGCAAAATCTCTGCCAATATGGCTGGGGGAATCGGATCGGGTTTGAAGCTGCGGGCGGCGCGGCGGCTTTCGATCGCCGTTTTAACATTAATTGAAGGTTGGATTTCAATTGTCATGGATAATTCTAATGGGTAATTGGTAATTGGGCATTGGGCATTGGGCATTGGGCATTGGGCATTGGGATTGGGCATGGGGATTGGTAACTTAAAAAAGTTGAATTGTTTTTCTTCCTTCTTCCTTCTTCCTTCTTCCCTCTGCCTTCTGCCTTCTTCCTTCTGCCTTCGTCATCCCAAGCCCAACTCGCGCTTGAGCAAATTAATCGACTTAGAGCCGATGTAATTTTCGGAGCATATCAGTTGCGGGGGACGAATAATATCTTCTCTAGCCGCATTGATGGCAGCTTTTACTGTAGCAAAACTCGGTTGGTCGCAAAAAATTGTTCTGGCCGATCGCACGATCGAGTTAATCTTGTACTCGTCTGACACCAAGGCCGTCATCACCAGCAAATCCTCTCCCCGGATGCTGTGGATGATGACTTCGGTCGATCGTAGCATTCCCGGACTCAGGCTGACGAGACCCAAATAACTGTCTTTGGGCAAACTCCCCACTAGCTGGATTTCCTGGCTGTAGTCGTAGATGTCTACGGGAATAACTCGCACAGAACGCGGTGCCGAAATCGATTCTGCTTCTCCGATAAAATATCGACTCGTGATCACAGTTCCTGAAGAGATTTGATCCAAAAAAGTACCTAGCTGTTCCATCGGCACTAACTGTATGGGAATGCGAAGAGCTTGTTCGAGTTCTTTCGCCATCAGTTCACCCACGCCGATGTCTTCTGTGGGGGCTGTGACGACGACGCGGGCGCTGCACCTGAGCCGCCAGTCAATTTCGGCCAAAAATAATTCCCTCGCTTGGTTGAGCGTACAGCCCTGTCCCAGCAGTTGATCGATACTTCCTTGCACTATTTTGTTGGCAAGGGGATATTCTTCGAGGATCGGAGATTTGAGTTTGTTGCCGTGTTCGTTGCCTAGGGCGCGGACGTAAATGCCCGATCCTGCTTGCGCTTCTACGAGTCCGGTATTTTCGAGCTGGCGGTATACTTTGCTGATGGTGTTGCGGTGCAAACCCGTCTGCATGGCTAGCTGTCTGGTGCTGGGCAAGCGGTGTCCGGGCGGAAATTGTCGCGAGGCGATCGCAAACCTGATTTGATTAAATAGTTGGGTGGATGCTGGAATATCGCTATCTGTTTGAATATGAAATTGAACCATTATTAAAGGCTCCGACGACTTCAACTTAGTATTTTTATAACGTCGAGTACCGCGCCTAGGATTGCTCCGATATCTCTGTCTATAGCATAATCTTATTTGGTTGATCTGCAGCAGCCGTTCTGCCACAGGGCGATCGCGCCGAAGAGGCGATTAATCGCAGCCTCCGGAGTTTCCCTCAACAATTAGGTACTTTCAAGTCTTAGTTTTATTTACTCTGAGATTTTGAGCTCGCTTGCTATTTTTCTACCTGTCAGCAAATAAGTCTGCATTTCCCCTTTACCTTTAATCTGGATCTCGCCACGATCTTCAAATTCATATTTATCCTCGAGCAACTCATAAGTATAGTGGCTGACTTGAATGCGACCTGGTATGCCGTGAGATTCCATGCGGCTGGCTGTATTCACTGCATTTCCCCACAAATCGTAAATGAATTTTTTAGTGCCGATTACCCCCGCTACCACCGGCCCGCTATTAATCCCGATGCGGAGGTCAAATTTCGTATCTAGCTTCACATTTAATTCCTTAATTGCTGCTAGCATATCCAGCGCCATTTCGGCGATCGCCTCTGCGTGGTCTGGACGTTCAATGGGAATACCTGCTGCTACCATGTAAGCATCCCCGATCGTCTTGATTTTTTCTAAGCCGTGCTTCTCACTCAGTTGGTCAAAAGTTGAGAAAATTTCATTTAGTAAGTATACTAATTTAGTGGCGGACATGGTAGTAGAAATTTGGGTAAAATTCACCAAGTCAGCAAAAAGAATTGTTGCTTTTTCAAACTTGTCAGCTATCACCCCCGGTTTATACTTCAACCTGTGGGCGATCGGTTCGGGCAAAATATTTAACAGTAACCTTTCAGTTGTTTTCTGTTCTTTTCTGAGTGCAGATTCCATCTGCCTGCGCTTGGTTATGTCGTGAAAAAACACAGAAATGCCGTCGTAAGAAGGAAAAACCCGGACTTCCAACCACACTTTTAAGGGACGATAATATTTTTCAAAAGCCACTCCAATTTGTTTAGCGACAGCTTCATGATACTCTTTATAAAAATCCGAATTTGCGAATTCGGGAAACTCTTCCCAAAAATTTTTACCATAAAGTTCTTCCTGGGATCGCTTCAAAAATTGTGCTCCTTTGTAATTGACGTAAGTAAATCGCCACTGGGTGTCGAAAGCAAAAAAAGCATCGCTCATTCCTTCTAAAAAATTGACAATTTGCTCGTCGGTAGAACGGAGTTTTTCTTCTACTTGTTTGTTCCTGATCTGTGCCCGCTTTAATTTAGTCAGATTGATTCGCAACTCCATGTGGTTGATAATTTGCCGTCCTAAAGTCCGCAGCGCTTCTAGCTGTTCTGGGGCGAGATTACGAGGGATTGTATCTATCGCGCACAAAGTGCCAATCGGATAACCATCAGGAGTTACTAGCGGCGCGCCAGCATAAAACCGAATATTTGGATTGGAAGTTACTAGCGGATTGGCGGCAAAGCGATCGTCATCTAGAGCATTGGGTACAACTAGCAATTCGTTGGGATTTAAAATAGCGTGGGCGCAAAAAGCTGACTCTCTCGGAGTTTCGGGCGCTTCCAGACCCACTTTGGATTTAAACCACTGTCGGTTAGAATCTATTAAGCTTACTAAAGCAATAGGAGTGCCACAAATATAAGATGCTAAAGCTGTTAGATCATCAAAAGCGGCTTCGGCTTCTGTGTCGAGAATGTTGTAGCGGTGAAGTGCTTCTAGCCTCTCTTCTTCGTTGCTGGGCAAAGGTGCAGCTTGCATGGGAGGCCGCGAGGATATAGGTTTACGAACACTGCGTGGAAGTATTATTGCTGCGATTTTTCTGACTTGCGAGAGCACTTTTTTAACTAATATCAAAAGACTTGTTGGCCAATCTTTATTCATCTTTATTTATTGTTTTTCACCCCTGATGGAACTGCGTATGTGTGATCTAAGTAGGCTATACTTACGTATTTACCGCAACTAACTCCTCAATCTCCGGAGCTTTTGTGGGCAATTTCCCTGTCAATACTTCTCTACCGTCATTGATGACAAGTATATCATCTTCTATGCGTATCCCCCGCACATCTGCAAATTTTTCCAAATCCTCCCAATTAACAAAATCTTCATATTTGGCGAGGTTTTCTGGGTTATTTAAGATTGCCGGAACTTGATAAAATCCCGGTTCAATCGAGACCAGCATTCCGGGACGCAAAACTCGATTCAACCGCAAAAATCCCAACCCAAACCGACTGCTTCTGGTTCTTCCTTCTTCATAGCCAGCCAAATCGCCTAAATCTTCCATATCGTGAACATCCAAACCGATTAAATGTCCGATACCATGTACAAAAAACAGCGCGTGAGCATCCATCTCTACCAAATCTTCAACATTGCCGCGCAAGATGCCCAAATCAACTAATCCTTCCGCCATAATTCTAGCAGCTAACAGGTGAATATCTTGATATTCCACACCGGGACTAATTTTATCAATACACGCATCATGAACGGCCAAAACTACATCATAAATCGCTCTTTGAGTAGCTGAAAACTTGCCAGAAACCGGCCAAGTGCGAGTCACATCAGCCGCCCATCCCGTTGATGTTTCGGCACCAACATCTGCTAACAGCAAATCTCCGGTTTGTAGGGGATTGTGATAATGTTCGCTGTGCAGGACTTCTCCATGTACTGTAACGATACTGGGATAGGCATAGGTCATATTTTTGGAGATGATGACACTTTCCATTGCAGCACGCACCCCTGCTTCAATTTGAGCATTTCGAGTTGCCGCCATACCCGCTTTATGAGCTTCTACAGTAACAGCGGCAGCTTGACGCAATTCGACCAAACTGGCTGCGTCGTGGCTCAGGCGCAGAGATACGATCGCCTTGGTTAATTCTAGGTCGATTCCGGTTGACGAATTGGGCAGTGCCAGAGGGCGATCTAGAATTTGAGACTGTTGCAACTGAGTCCAAGAATCCTGAACTGCGATCGTTGCTGCATTTGTAGATCGCGATTTCAATGCGGCCATTGGGAAAGCAGCATCAGCCCCAATTAGTTCGGCAATTTCTGCTCTTTTCGGCATTTCTCCGTGCCAAAGCGTGCTGCTAGCAGGTGCGTCATCTAAGAACAATTCTAATTTGCCCGATTCTAAGCGAATGGCAGCATTTTCTAAGGGCAAACCAGCAAAATATAAAAAGTGACTGCTGGCACGAAATGGATAAGTAAGTGCCGGATAATTGCGAGGAATGCTGCGCCCCGACCATAAAATTACCGGAAAATTAATTAAACTAGCCAGTTTTTGCCGCCGTTGCTGTAAAGTATTAGTTAACAAATCATCACCTTGTGTAATTTTCATGGGTAAAAACCTATAATTTTGAGTTGGGTTTGCAGTCAGCCACAAGTTTTTGCATTCTCAGCATTAAAGAACTAAAATTCGGACTGCCAACTTGGCAGGCATTTTTGATAAAATCCTCATCGGTCACTTCTTTTTTGCTAGCATTTATAGGCTGTCTTTTTTATAGTATTTCTCGTCATCGCCGGGATGATTTGATTTGGTTAAGCAGTAAGCCTGATCCTCACTCAGTAAAAACAGGCTGAAAGTGCTACTCTGCAAGCAATTAGCAGAAATGTCACAACACCCGCAATTAGTCAAATTCCTTGGTCTGGTTTTTGTTGATTGGGTGACGTGAGCGACATCCTCTATTGACTGTTTGATATATGAGACTTTAAAGTATAAGTAAAATTAACTGAAAAAACATGAAAATTTCTCATAAAGCTCCTCAAACTTGTGTGCAAGTACGCGACTGGCCGATCTCACATTTACCGGGATTGAGCAAGGAAAACCAATCTCAACTGGAAGAGTGCAGCATCACCACAACCGGACAACTAATTCGCATGACGAAAACGCAGGCGGCGAAAGTGTTGCTAGCCCATCAATTACAGATTAACATTCAATATGTTAATAAATGGGTAGCGATGGCAAATTTAGCTCGAATTCCGAGTGTAGGCTGTCAGTATTGCGGGCTGTTACTGCACGCGGGTGTTGCTTCGCCGGCTCAATTGGCTCAAATGCCCGTGGAGAGATTACACCAACAAGTTTTAAGGCTGCACGTAGCGACAATGCAGCGCAATGACTTGACTCCTTCAGTCGATCGCGTGCAAAAATGGGTTCAACAAGCTAGATTAGTCAGTAGTCAGTAGTCAGTAGTCAGTAGTCAGTTGTTAGTTGTTATTAGCCAACAGTCAGCAGTCAACAGTCATTATGTCAATTCAAGTTTACGGAATCCCCAATTGCGGAACCTGCAAAAAAGCTTTCCAGTGGCTCAAAGATAGCGATGTTAATTACGAGTTCATTAACACTAAAGAACAGCCACCTACTCGCGAAACAATTCAAAGCTGGGTAGCTGCTTTGGGTTTTCAACCCATGCGAAATACTTCTGGTCAATCTTACCGCGCTTTGGGCGATGACAAGAAAGATTGGACTAGCGAACAGTGGGTAGAGGCTTTTGCTAAGGATGCTATGCTGCTGAAACGTCCTCTTTTCGTTAAAGATGGAACGGCTGTTTTAGTAGGTTTCAAAGAAGACGCAATTAGAGAAAAACTGGAGCTTTCAACAACCTGAGTTCAGCCTGTTGTTCGCCGCAAAAACTTAAGTTCGCCCATATCATCAGTGAAACCCCAACGCTCGTAAAACGGCATCATGTTCGGCAAACAATTAAGATAAAAATGCTCGACAGCTTGCAGTTGGGGATGACTTAAAACTGCATCCATCAACTTCGCACCCAGTCCCATCTTTCTGTGTGTCGGCTTGATGATGACATCAAAAATCATGGCTCTGTAGACAAAATCGGTAATGACGCGGGAAATGCCAATTAGTCGATCGCACTCATCGACAAAACCAATGGTAACATCAGTAGAAGCCAGCATTTTCACCACATCTTCCCGCGTCCGCTTGTCGCTCCAAAACTCGTTTTTGTACAAATCCATCAAGTCGGAAACCTGGCTTTCGGTCAAAGTTTCGACAATTCGGTAGTTATCCATATCTTCCCTCATAAAAATTAGAAGACTAAAGTCCTTACCACCAACCAAATTATTATTGTTTTACTGTTACCAAGCTAGACATTGCATCACCCCATAGCATGAATTTTACTGCTGCACTTCCGTTTCCTGGCTTTCAAATACCACTTTGGCATAAATCTCGCTCATCGACATTTGCACTCCCAAGGAAGCAAAAGAAACTGTTGCTGTCTCTCCCTCATATTCCCGAAATAACCATTCATTCGATTCTGTTTTAATATATTGTGCCACTAAAAACTCAGATTGATTGACTAACACATATTCACAGAATTCAGGGATAGATCGATAAAACCGAAACTTATCCTCTCGATCAAAATCTTTGGTAGACTTAGAAAGCACTTCCACGATGAGCATCGGATTGAGGATCTCATCACTGCGCCCCTCGGTAAAAACTGGCTCCCCTTCAATCACCATCACATCCGGGTAAGTTCCCCGTCGATACCGAGGAATCCACAACCGCAAATCGTTGTGAAAAAGCTCATAGGGCTGCCCCTCAAGCAAATTTCCCAAGACTCTACTCAAATTTCGGATAATCCGGCTGTGATTAATACTGCCACCACTCATTTGTACAATTTCTCCATCCCGGTATTCATTTCTAAACTCAGCAGTTTCCTCTAAGTCCCGGTACTCATCTGGAGTATAAAACTTTTCCTTACTTTGTACTAACATTGTTGCCTCTGTACTAACTTTTATCTGCGTTAATCTGCGTTAATCTGCCTACATCTGGGTTAAAAATCATAATTAACAGTATATCACAACAAAAAAGAAACGCCCAACTTCAAAGAGTCAGGCGTTTTCCACTATTTCAAAACCAGGAAAAATTAATCCCGGCGAGACACCAAATTCGATTCTATTTTCGCACCCGCAACAGGTTGCACATGACTCAATGCCGACTGCAAGATGGGAGTTTTGGTAATAGCATCATTTGCCAAATTAAACAAAGGATTCGATAAAACTCCCGCCAAAGTTGTCGCAATTAAAGTGAGTACAACGCTGACTTGCAAAGGCCGCATTCCCTGAAGGTTCCAGCGAACTTCGGGATAATTTTTTACCGCGTCTGACATTTCTTGAGGTTCTTTTACTACCATCATCTTGACAACGCGGATGTAGTAGTAAATCGAAACTACGCTGGTAATTAATCCCAGAATAACTAGGCCGTAAAGTCCTGCTTGCCAGCCGGCCCAGAACAGATAGATTTTGCCGAAAAATCCAGCCAGGGGCGGAATTCCACCGAGAGAAAGCAGGCAAATACTTAAGGCCAAAGTTAACAGCGGGTCTTTTTGGTACAAACCTGAGTATTCGCTAATTTGGTCGGTTCCAGTCCGCAGCGAGAACAGGATGATGCAGGCGAAAGCACCCAAGTTCATAAACAGGTAAACCAACAGATAAAATATCATGCTGGAGTAACCGGCTTCTGTTCCTGCAATCAAACCCAGCATCACAAAACCGGCTTGGGCGATCGACGAATAAGCCAAAAGCCGCTTCATGCTAGTCTGGGCGAGGGCAACCACATTTCCTAACACCATGCTGAGAATGGCTAAGGCCGTGAATACGAAGTGCCACTGTTCGATAAGTGCGGGGAAAGCAGTTGTTAACAAGCGGATTGCTAGGGCAAAACCTGCTGCTTTGGAACCGACAGAAAGAAAGGCAACAACGGGTGTAGGAGAACCTTCGTAAACGTCAGGAGTCCACTGGTGGAAAGGAACCGCAGAGATTTTGAAGGCGATGCCGGCGATCGCAAAAACCAAAGCAATCACCAAACCGAGAGATTGACCTTCATTCACAGTAGAAAGGTTAGCCGCGATCGCACTTAACTGAGTTTCGCCGCCCGACAACCCGTACAGCAGCGAAAGCCCGTAGAGAAACACTGCCGAAGAAGAAGCCCCAATTAACAAATATTTCAAAGCAGCTTCATTGGAACGCGGGTCGCGTTTTGTGTAACCCGTCAGCAAATAAGACGAGATACTCAGAGTTTCCAACGAAATAAAAATCATCACCAATTCATCAGCGCCGCTGAGGAACATTCCCCCCAAAGTAGCGGTGAGTAAAATGCCGATGAATTCCGCTAAAGCAGTACCAGTTTGCAGTACATAGCGGACGGATATCAAAATAGTGACAGCCGCAGTCAAAGCGATAATGCCACGAAACACTAAACTCAAGGCATCGCTGTTAAAACCGCCTAGAAACGAGATGGTATCAACGTTATCCCACTGCAAACACAAGGCAGCGACGGCGGCCAACAAACCCGCAACGGCAACGTAGGGAGTCCAACCCGAGGAACTGCGGCCTACGATTAAATCGCCGACGAGAACCACCAAGAGGGTGATGATGACAATTCCCTCTGGCAAGATAGTTCCAGCATTTAGCTGGGCAGCAAGAGTAGCAAAATCCATATTTTCAGGCAGGTTGGGTAGTACAAGCCGCAAAGGCTGTAATGGGCTGTGAACTTGTAAAAATTCTTTACCAAACACAGATTGTAGCGGATTACAGCTTCGCGATCCCAATTGGGTGGGTGTTTGTTGCCGAAGAGTTGATACTCGGTAGCGGTTTTGCATACATGGGCGGGCATTGTAGAGATTGCCGGCTGATGTCACCTGCGCCGAGAGTCGCGATCGACCTTAACTGCCACAATGTAGAAAGTTCAACCAGAATTCGGCATGACTGAGTCGCTAAGTGCCTACAAACCGCAGATTCTCAATGACTTCAACAACCGCCTCGACTACGAGATTAAATTTTACTAACCAAGCTGCAACTTGGTTAGTAAAATTGGCAAAAGTGCGATACGGCCAGCAAGTTCTAGATATAGCCACCGGAACAGGTTTAGCGGCGATTGCGGAGAATGCACTTAGGTCGATCGGGTTCCAGAAAATATCAGTCGCCTTTTCTACACCAGGAATGCTATAGCTAGTATGTATAAACTACTCAATTACATCTGTATATTTATTATTACCTGCTGGCTGCTGTTTGCTTGTCAGTCTTCGCAACCTTTAAAAGTAAAACTTCCTCCCCTAAAAGTATCTTGTGTTCCTTTTGTTGGCTATACACCTCTCATCATTGCTCAAGAGAAAGGATTCTTCAAAGCGCAAGGGGTAGACGTGGAACTCAGCTATATAGAGGACTCACAATTGCTTTTCGCGGATTTCAGTGCAGGGAAGTATGATGCGATCGCATTGACCTTGGGCGATTTTGTGATTTTGAGTGCCACAGATCCTGATATGCAAGCTGTGATGGTTGTGGATGAATCGACAGGGGCAGATGTGGTAGTCGCGCAATCAGAGATTAAAACAATCCCTAACTTGAAAGGAAAAAAGCTTGGTGCAAATCTAGGCGACTTTAGCGAGTTTTTCGTTACTGAGATGTTGAAAACCTCTAAGCTGACAAGCGAGGATGTTAGACTGGTTAAAGTCGAGGCTTTTGAAGTTCCCAATCGCTTACAAAACAATGCTATCCAAGCAGGACACACTTGGGAACCGTATCTTTCTGAAGCATTAAAATTAGGGGCGCATGTCCTGTTTACAAGCAAACAAACCCCAGGCTTAATTTTGGATTTGGTAGCGTTTCGGGGTGAGGTCATACGCGATCGCCCCGAAGATATTCGCGCCTTTGTGCGAGGCTGGCTTCAAGGCTTGTCATATTGGGAAGCAAATATTCCCGAAGGAAACGAGATCCTGAGTAAAGCGTTGAATATTCCCATCAAGACAATTTCTTTCGAGGGAATAGACCTCACTGACATTGCAGAAAATCAAAAGTTATTTCAATCAGACAGTCCTAATTATATCTACAAAACCGCCCAGAAATATGCGGACTTTTTTATTAGCGCTGGCAATGTGACGCGCCTTCCCAATCTAGAAACCTTGTTCAATTCTTCTTTTTTAACCCCCCCTCCTAGTCTGAAACCATGAAGCGCTCCTTTTTCACCAGCCTCTTTATTATTACCTGCTGGCTGCTGTTTGCTTGTCATTTTTCGGAACCTCTAAAAGTAAAACGTCCTCCCCTGAAAGTAAGTTTTGTCCCTTTTATTGGCTATATACCTGTCACCATTGCTCAAGAGAAAGGATTCTTCAAAGCGCAAGGGATAGACGTGGAACTGAGCAATGTAGACTACTCAATGCAACAGGCGGATTTCAGTGCAGGGAAGTACGATGGGATCGGATTGCCCTTGGGCAATTTGATTATATTGAGTGCCACAAATCCTGATATACAAGCTGTGATGGTTGTGGATGAATCGACAGGTGCAGATGTGGTAGTCGCTGAATCGCATATTAAAACAATTCTTAACTTGAAAGGAAAAAAGCTTGGTGCAAATCTAGGCAGCTTTAGCGAAGTCTTCGTTACTGAGATGTTGAAAACCTCTAAGCTGACGAGCGATGATGTTAGCCTGGTTAAAGTCGATGCTTTAGAAGTTCCAGATCGCCTACAAAACAAGGCTATCCAAGCAGGGCACACTTGGGAACCGTATCTTTCTGAATCATTAAAATTAGGAGCAAAAATTTTGTTTACAAGCAAACAAACCCCAGGCTTAATTTTGGATTTGGTCGCGTTTCGGGGTGAGGTGATACGTGATCGCCCCGAAGATATTCGCGCCTTTGTGCGAGGCTGGCTTCAAGCCTTGTCTTATTGGGAAACAAATATTCCCGAAGGAAACGAGATCGCGAGCAAAGTGTTGAATATTCCCAGCAACAAAATTTCTTTCGAGGGAATAGACCTCACTGACTTTGCAGAAAATCAAAACTTATTTCAATCAGACAACCCTAATTATATCTACAAAAACGCCAAGAAATATGCGGACTTTTTTATTCGCGCTGGCAATGTGACGCGCCTTCCCAATCTAGAAACCTTGTTCAATTCTTCTTTCTTAACTCCCCCTGCTAGCCTGAAACCATGAAGCGCTCCTTTTTCAACAGTATTCGTACAAAGTTAATCGTGTCGTTTCTCGTCGTTGCTCTGATTCCGTTGCTGTTGTTAGCATTTATCAACAAGCAGACAACTGAAAAGGCATTGACCGACAACGCACAACAAGCCCTATCTGCGGCGGCTAACGAAACCGCTTACAGAATAGATGGGTTTATCGATGGGAATCTCAATGCCGTGCGCGTAGAAGCGCTTTTACCAGGTTTGGCCGCCTATCTGAGCCTACCTCCAGAACGGCGAAATGGTAGTCCCCAAGAGAGGTTAGCGACTGAAACCTTAACCAGGCTCAGTCGCAAAGATATGCTTAATATTATCTCCTATGCCTTGCTCGACTTAAATGGACGGAATGTACTAGATACGAATACACCGGATGTTGGACGAGAGGAATCCGACCAAGATTACTTCCAAGAACCGCTCAAAACTCAACTATCTTTTGTTTCTAGTATTAGGCAATCGCCGACAATTCCCAACCTCGTTACGCTCTTCTTTAGCAGTCCTGTTCGCGATGCAAGGGGAAATATATTGGGTGTATTGCGGGTGACATACAATGCCACATCTGTCCAGCAGTTGGTGAGTCGGGAAACTGAGCGTGCAGGTGCGAAATCGTTAGCCGTTCTTTTAGATGAGAACTATATCTATCTGGCACATAGCACTACACATGAACTTCTTTTCAAATCAATTGTGCCTTTGTCACCCAATGTTGTAGCGAAACTGCAACGCGAAGGGCGTTTGCCCAAGACTTTAACGAAAGAACTTGCAATCAATTTGCCCGACCTCAAGCAAGTATTAGACACTAAGCAGCCCTATCTAACCACACGATTGTCAGCTACGGGTAATAATGAGTTGAGCCTTTTAGCGATCGCCCGCCTGAAATATAAACCTTGGTCAGTTCTTTTCGCACAACCCATTGCCGTTGCCCTAGCACCTGTAGAAAAACAAATACAGGATGCACTTCTTTTATTAGCAATCATCGCCACAATTGTAACTATCATCGCTTTGGCGATCGCACAACTATTAACCAAGCCTCTGATTTACCTCACCCAAGCGGTTGCCCAGTTTACGGCGGGTCACTTAGATATGCGTGTGAAGATGCGATCGCGAGACGAAATTGGTCTGCTAGCACGATCCTTCAACAGCATGGCGAGGCAAATCCAAGAATCCTTTGAAACCCTCGAAGACAAAGTTAAAGAACGAACAGCAGAACTCGCTAATGCTAATCAGGAAATCATTACCCTCAACGAAAAACTCAAAGTAGACAACCTCCGTTTAGGTGCAGAAGTGAATGTGGCGCGTCAGATCCAGCAAATGATTTTGCCCAACCCTCATGAACTGGAAATTGACGGACTAGATATCGCCGGATACATGGAACCCGCCGATGAAGTAGGAGGGGACTACTACGACGTGCTACAGATCGATGGTGTTGTCACACTGGCGATCGGTGATGTCACCGGACACGGCCTCGAAAGCGGCATTCTCATGCTGATGGCGCAAACCTCAGTTCGCACCCTGCAAGAGATTCGTGGACTAGATCCAGTTCGATTCCTGGATGTACTCAACCGTACCCTCTACAAAAACGTGCAGCGCATGAATTCTGAGAAAAGTCTGACGCTGGCGATTTTGAACTACTCCGAAGGACGGATCAGCATCAGCGGTCAGCATGAAGAAACGCTAGTGGTGCGAAAAAATGGAGAGGTTGAGCGCATCGATACGATGGAGTTAGGCTTCCCGATCGCTTTAGATGATGATATCGCAGACTTCATCAGTCACGTCCTGATTGAGCTAGAACCTGGAGATGGCGTGGTGCTTTATACTGATGGGATTCCAGAAGCCTATAACATCCGCAAAAAGCAGTATGGACTAAAGCAATTGTGTCAAGTAATTAGTCAAAATTGGCACAAGTCTGCAGCAGGAGTTAAGGATGCGGTGATTGTAGATGTGCGGCAACATATTGGTAAGCAGAAAGTGTTAGATGATATTACGTTGCTAGTCTTTAAGCGGCAGGCTGACGTTACTGAAAAGGGAAATTTAGTTAATAATAATATTATACCAAATGAAATCCTAAAATGAAGAACCAAGTTTGAGGAATTCTTTATAAAAGTAAGCTACTAAGAAAGAATTTATTTAACAGCAGACGAGTTAAAAATATTTTTTTCAGAGCAGCTAACTCTACCTAATAAAGAAAAAATTTAGGCACTTTATGGGTTAAAAACTTGAGCGATTCAAAGCCTTACAGATGTAGCTGAACGTTTAGGTGTACATAGAATTACTGTACATAGATGCTTAAAACAATATAGTGATCGCGATCTGTCAGATAAGTGATGCCAAATAATAAAAATGTAGGCACACTATCTATTAGCCTTAATCTATCTTACGTTTTTTTAGGTGGAGCTACTTAGAAAATGGTTTTGGAACTGCAACGGTGGTAACACGGACATTCGGATCGAGGGCGTCACCTTGAGAGTAAATATAATCAAATGCCGATCGATCTTTAAGCATATTTGCCCGCAAAAATAGCGCGCTCCAACGGGCGATCGTTTCAATACCCACGGATCGCTCTAAGGTAGCAGTATTGCGATCAAGGTTCGCACCAGGGGGGTTATTAACATTGGTAATGCCGAAGTGATTTGCACCCATAACAGTAATCAAAGCTTTGGGTGGTGTTTGAATTTGGTCAAAGGTGCTTTGAGATCGATCGGGCAGGGCGACACCATCGATATCGCCTTGAATCAACGCCACTGCAATGCCATCATTAGGGATGGGTACAAATTCATTAGCAATGGGATTCCGCAAGTTAGCTCCAAAAAATGCACCCGCTAATAATTCTTTCGGGCGCGTAAATGGCTCTTGACACAAATACAGTTCTGGGAGGCATTTATTAGCAATCACGGATAACCCCACTGCACCACCAAAAGAATGACCTAATAAACCAAGGCGCTGCGTATCGATAACAGACGCGATCGGAGATGTGGGCTTTGTGTTTTCGATCGCCATTTGCGACAAAACCGCCGCAATTTGCGAAGTTTCAGACGCCAAATTAGGGGGTGAACTGGGATTGAAGGGCGAAGGGCGCAAATGGTTCGGAACAACTACCACAAAGCCGTACCGCGCCACGTGGCTAGCGTAATCTGAATAAAATGATTTATCTACAAGCGCACCTTGCAATAAAAGTACAATGGGGAAAGAGTAATTACCCGAATTAAGATCCGATGGTTTAGGATAATAAATGTCAGCTAAATCGTTATTAGCAGATATCGTCGTACTGTAAAAGCTAGTTTCTTTAAATGGCGGTGCATAATCGATTGTTGTGGCAAAGACTTTGCTAGCAAGGACAACAAACGCAGCAATTGCACAAACAATTGCTAGGGTTTTTGCCGAAAAACAATGAGGGTAGAAATTCATCATTATTTTGGGTTTGAGAGTGCGTGCATAAGCTACGGAAAAAAAACAAGTCGGCGAGCTTTGGGAATTTAAGGAGCGTTGCCGAAAAATGTTTCGGACTCTGTGACTAAGAGTATCAAATTGTGATTAATAGAAATTTGTGTAAAACTTGCAAATAAACTGACTCATAAATAAACACGATTCCTAATTTTACACCCTTTTTAACTACTTGAATTTTAGTGTGGCTTATAACCCGACCCAATCTTCTTTAGCAAAACATTTTTTAGAGTATTGAATCGGAATTTCGATGGCTAATATCGCTCCTTGATCCGGTATCGAAAAACAACGGAGTTGCCCGCCGTGGTCGTCCACTACAATAGCATAGCTAATCGATAACCCCAAGCCCTTTCCTTTGCCTACTTCCTTCGTTGTAAAAAATGGCTCAAATATGCGTTGTTGAATATCTTCGGTTATGCCCGGCCCATTATCAGTAATATAAATACCCACTAGAAAATCGGAGAGTAACTTCGTGCAAATAGTGATAGTAGGGATTGGGCTGTTATCATCTGCCTCTTTGGTCCAACTTTTTTGTGACTGCAACGCTTCAATCGCATTGGTCAGGATGTTCATAAAAACCTGATTCATTTGCCCTGCGTAGCATTCTATCTTTGGCAGATCCTCATACTCTTTTACCACTTTAATTATCCTTTGGTCTGCTTGATCTTTCAGCCGATGCTGCAAAATCATCAGCGTACTTTCAAGCCCTTCATGGATATCCACCGCTTTCAACTCAGCTTCATCGAGTCGGGAAAAATTCCGCAGCAATTGCACTATTTCTCCGATTCTGTCAGCTCCTATGCTCATAGAAGCAATTAGCTTCGGCAAGTCATTCCTGAGAAAAGTGAAATCGATTGCCTCCAGTTGTTCCTGGATAGCGGCTGTGGGATTGGGAAAATCTTCTGCGTAAAGTTGCACCAGCCTCAGCAAATCTTCAGTGTACTCCCTTACGGGCGAGAGGTTCCCTTTAATGAAGCTAATCGGGTTGTTAATTTCGTGAGCTACCCCTGCTACGACATTCCCTAAACTTGACATTTTCTCGCTTTGGATGAGTTGAGCTTGTGCATTTTGTAACTGTTGTAGAGCCAGCTCTAGTTGTTGGGATTTCTTCCGCTCTTTAGCCTCAGACTCGTGTAATCGCGCATTTTGCTCGTACAATTTTTTTTGCAAACGCTGAATAGTTAGTTGATTTTCGACACGAGCTAAAACTTCTTCTAAATGAAATGGCTTGGTGATGTAGTCTACTCCTCCCACAGCAAATGCTTTGACTTTATCCAAAACTCGATCTAGGGCGCTCAAGAAAATAACTGGAATACCCGAAGTTCTGCCATCCGCTTTTAAATGTTGGCAAACTTCATAGCCGTTCATCTGGGGCATCGTGATGTCCAGTAAAATCAAATCTGGCGGGGTGGAACGCGCTGCTTTTAATGCCATTTCCCCGTTGATTACCCCCCTAACTTTATATCCTTTGTCGCTCAACATAGTCGATAAAAGACGCAGGTTGTCGGGGGTATCGTCAACCACTAAAAGATTGGCAACATGAGATGCTAACTGCTGGCTGTTCATGGGATAATTTGTTCGGTTAAGTCAGTAATTTTATCAAATCGAAAATTATGAATCCAATCGGTGATAATCTCCGCCGAAAAAGTATCGGATTCAGGGATTGTGGAGACTAAACTTAAAATCAAGCCGGCATCAGCATCGATAGCTCCATGATGTAACTGTCTCACCCAATCCGTAGGCATTGTCGCCAAAGTTGTCCTTAAAGTTTCAGTTTTTTCTCCTTCTTTTACACTCAAGTCTTGACCCTCAAGCTGAGATAATGTAAAGTTCGGTAAATCTTCATAAATATACTGTACCCCTAAATGTTCAGCCATTTTGGCAAAAATAACTTCTTCTTGGAAAGGCTTGCTCACAAAATCGTCACAGCCTGATGATAAAACAATGGCTCGCTCTTCCTCAAAAGCGCTAGCGGTCAACGCAACAATCGGGGTAGCCTCATCTTGAATCTTGGCTTTAATTTGTCTGGTAGCCTCATACCCGTCTATCACAGGCATTTGCATATCCATCCAAATTAGGTGAGGTTTCCAAGTTTCCCAGATTGTAATAGCTTCTTGACCATTTTCCGCTTCGCGCACCTCCAAACCAAGCGGTTCGAGAAGATTAACCAATAGCAAACGGCTCTCCCATTTATCATCAACCACCAAGATTCGATATGAGGGTTGGTTGGGTTCTAAACCAATTACCCGCCTTCTTGATTGTCGAGGTTGAACTTCAGCCATCTCAGGGGAGCTAATGTGGATATCAAAACTAAAAATTGTTCCTCGATTCAAGGTACTGCTGACGGTAATATCTCCTCCCATCAGTTGTACGAATTGTCGGCTGATAGGTAAACCCAAGCCAGTTCCTTCTTGAGATTTCCGACCCGCGTCAGTTTGTACAAAAGCCTTAAATAGAGAGCCTATCTCAGTAGGAGCAATGCCGTGACCAGTGTCTTCCACTTCAAACGTAATAGTCCGTGGTTCGTTGTCTGTTGGGGACTTTTGTTTCTCAATTGCTGTAACCCGAAGTGTCACACTTCCCTTCGTAGTAAACTTGATCGCATTTCCTAGTAGATTAATTAAGACTTGACGCAATTTGCTTTCGTCAGTTTTTACATACTGAGGAATATTAGAATTGATGTGCCAACTGAGCTGTAAATCTTTAGAATCAGCTTTGAGTTTGAGCATTTCTTCGAGAGAATGGAGCAAATGATACAGGTCAAAGCTAGTAGGATTTAATGTAATCCGACCTGCCTCGATTTTAGACATTTCCAGAACGTCATTAATCAGCGTCAGCAAATGCTCGCCAGAACGACTAATGATGGCGATCTGTTCCTGCTGTATGTGAGAAAGGGATCGGTCGCGTCCCAGCACTTGGGTAAAGCCGAGAATTGCATTGAGGGGAGTTCGCAATTCGTGACTCATTTTTGATAAAAATTCGCTTTTAGCCTTGTTAGCCGCATCTGCAACTTCTTTGGCTTGTTGTAAGGCTGCCTCTGCTTTTTTGTCCTCCGTAATATCGCTGGCTGTGCCAGTTATTCCTAGAATATTTCCCTCGGAATCCCGCACTACAAGTGAATTAAACCGGAGATTGATAGGTCTACTATCTTTAGCTAATTGTATGGTTTCATACTGAAATACTGACTCTCCATTCAGCATACGTTGGAATATCTCGTTATCTTTGGGAAGTTGTTCAGGTATCTGAAACTCACTGAATTTTCGCCCTATCATTTCTTCAGGGCTGTAGCCAAAAATCTGTTGGACGGCAGCGTTGACGAAGGTATAACGCCCTTCAACATCAACTGACCAAATCATATCCTGCGATGTTTCAACTAAATCACGGTATTTAGCCTCGCTTTCTTTGAGCGCTTCTTCTGCCCTTTGACGATCGGTAATGTCGTTAGTGACTAAGAGAATACACGCTTCTCCACCCAGCTCAATAATATCTGCTGATACCAGCATCTTCCTCACTTCGCCTGATGAAGTACGACAATCGAATTCCTGATTGCGAACCACTCCTGATTCTTGCAATAGTTGTCTGTATCTGTCACGTTCTTCTAAATTAACCCAAAGATTCAAATCCCTTGCTGTAAAACCAATTACCTGTTCGCGATAGTAACTAAAAGTGCTGAGGAAACTGTCGTTCACTTCGATGTAGCGTCCATCTGCGAATCGGGCGATCGCGATCGGGTTAGGACTGGAACGAAAGGCTGTAGAAAACTTTTCCTCAGACTGGCCCAAGGCTATTTCTGTTTGCATTCTGACAGCCATTTCCTGTTCCAATTCTTGCGTTCTTTCTATAACCTTACGTTCCAGCGTTCGCGAGTATTCCCCTAATTGCTCGTAAAGTTGAGCATTCTCAATAGAAATAGCAATTTGTGCAGATAAAAGTTTTAACAATTCTAGGCGATCGGTAGTAA